>DMVM01000022.1 GCA_003476705.1 Coprothermobacter sp. | reverse complement strand
AGCTCTTTTATTTCCTCATAAACCAGGAAGAGGATTTGTTGGCTGAGCGCGTGTTTACACCAGCAATAGACATGATAAAACTACTAAGAGAAAAGCACTTACCTTTGTGGTCCTTGGAGAACAGGAGACCGCTACATGAGTTTGACGTGATTGCTGTGCATTTTCTCACAGAACTGGGGGCAACAAACGTATTGGAAACCCTTTCTTTGGGACAAGTTTCCCTTATGGCAGCGGAACGTACAAAGAATGATCCCTATGTCATAGCTGGTGGACCCGCCATAAGCAACCCATCTTTCTTTGAACCATTCTTAGATGCCATTTTCATAGGTGAAGCCGACGATGTCATTGGCGAATTGGTAAGATTCTTAGCAAAGGCTAAGCAGCAATGTGCAGATAGAAAAGAAACGTTGTCTGAGCTCGCCAAAGTTTTTCCTGGCATCTATGTACCAGCGCTTAAAAACACCGTTGAGGAGCACCACGTAATTAGAGAGAACATTTTCTACCCAACAAAGTTCATGGTTCCCAATGTGGAAGCTGTGCAGGAACGTGCAGTAGTGGAGTTAGCCCGTGGGTGTACCCGCGGTTGTCATTTCTGCCATGCCAGCTCCTACTACAGGCCCGTAAGGGAGACTCCACCCCATGAAGTAGTGGAGCTTGTTAAAAGCATAAAACAAACAACGGGCTTTACTGAGGTAGGCTTGCTGTCACTGTCCACCTTTGATTACTCCAAACTAAGCGAAGTGGTAGACCTTTTATCTGGTGAACACTTGAGCATGAGCCTACCGTCGTTAAGGCTTGATTCTTTGGATACAGACCTTCTCAAAAAGGTGGATCCAACTAGACATCTAACCCTGACCTTCGCACCAGAAGCCGGCTCTGACAAGCTTAGGAAGAAACTAAACAAACCATTTAGCAATGAAGAAATCCTTCAAGCCGTGGACCTACTTTCTAAAAACGGGTGGAGCAAGTTCAAGTTTTATTTCATGGTCGGTCTACCTGAAGAAACCGAAAAAGATGTGCTTGACATTGTGCCACTGCTTAATGAAGCAGACAACATTGCCTTTAGGAACAATAGGAGATGCCGCATACATGCCACAGTGGCTTCTTTTGTTCCTAAACCCTTTACACCGTTTCAGTGGGAACGTCAAATATCATCTGAAGAAACGCTCCAGAAATACACTCTTATTCAGAAACACTTGAAGAAACAGGTTGATGTTTCGTTCAGGAACCCGTGGTTTTCACTACTTGAAGGAGTGCTCTCCAGAAGCGACTCAAAAGTGGCTGATTTGGTGTTTTTGGCATGGAAAGAGGGAGCCATTTTTGATACTTCTGAGCAGTTCGGTCAACATTTCCTTTGGCAGTCAGCATGGGAAAAGCTGGGCATAGATCCCATGGAATACTTAAGAGCCAGAGATCTAGAAGAACCACTGCCTTGGGACCACATAAAGGTTGGACCATCTAAGGATTTTCTTTTGCTCCAAAGAGAAAAAAGTCGAAATGGACTCCTAACTCCTGACTGCCGCATGAGTTGTTTGGGATGCGGAGTTTGTGGTGGTGATTTATGGCCCACGCTGGCTTGACCATATTCTTTAGAAAAATGGACGTTAGCGCCTGGCTTTCTTACAAGGACTATGTTCGTCATATCTCCTATGGATTAATACGTGCAAACTTGCCACTCCTTTATACAGAAGGTTTCCAAGAACGCATCCTTCTGCAAACACCTTCTGCATTACCGTTGGGTGTAAGTTCACTGGGAGAACCCTTTTTCATTCCAATGAAAGAGTCATTGAAAGTCAGAGCAGAGGAGTTGAAGCCATTCTTTTCTTCACACGAGATGCCCGTTCTAGTGCTCAGTTACAAATTGGATCCCTATTTATCAGTTTTTCAAACGCCTAAGGGCGTACTTAAGCTGCAACTGGAGAAACAGGGGCTGAAGAAAGTCTTAGATGAACAACAGCTTAAACCATGGGAAGCAACCAAAGTTGGTATTGAAATCATAAGCAGCGGACAAACAATAGATCTGAAAGCCTTAGCGGACTAAAATACTTTCTTAAAGACGGCTACATATAGCAGAATTAGAAGCAAGAAGCAAGAGGTAAGAAAAGGACGGTAATCCCCATATGACGCGGGAAGAAGCGAAGAAGAGAATAGAACGGTTAAGAGAACTTATTGAGTACCACAACTACCGTTATTACGTACTGGATAGCCCTGAAATCAGCGATGAAGAATACGACAAACTTTACCGTGAACTGGTGACGCTAGAAAAACAATTTCCAGAGTTTATTACACCCCATAGCCCCAGTCAGCGCGTAGGCGCTCCTCCGGCAAAGGAATTCGCCACTGTAACCCATGAAGTCCCCATGCTTTCCTTGGACAATGCCTTCACAGAAGACGAAATAAGGGCTTTTGATCAGCGTGTTCGCAGTGCACTGAACCAACAACATGTTGAGTATTTTTGTGAGCATAAGTTGGACGGCTTGGCGGTTAGTCTTTTGTATGAAAATGGGCTCTTTGTCAGAGGCAGTACCCGTGGCAACGGTTACGTGGGTGAGGACGTTACGGCAAACTTGAAAACCATAAAAACCATTCCATTAAGGTTAAAAGGTGAAAACATTCCACCCGTAGTGGAAATTCGTGGTGAGGCTTTCATGATGCTAAGAGATTTTGAAGCGCTTAACGAACAAAGGCAAGCTTTAGGACAACCTTTGTTTGCCAACCCAAGGAATGCAGCAGCTGGTTCAATCAGACAGCTCGATTCATCCATAACTGCCCAGCGCAAACTGTACTTCATGCCATATGGTTTTGGTCTGGTCCAGGGCATAAACTTTGAAACCCAAGAACGCTTCCTCAAGCAGTGCCAGGAATGGGGATTCAGAATGAATGAACACAACATAAAAGCATCTTCTATTGAAGAGGCATTGGAGTTTATCCGCTACTGGACTGAACACAGGGTTGAACTTTCGTTTCCTGCTGATGGGGTTGTCATAAAAGTGAACAACCTAAGGTACTGGGACATTTTGGGTACTACTGCTCATGCTCCACGTTACGCCATTGCTTACAAGTTTCCAGCCGAGGAAAAGGAAACTAGGCTAAAGGACGTGGTTTTTCAGGTTGGTAGAACTGGCATCATAACACCTGTGGCTATGCTTGAACCGGTGGTTTTGGACGGAGCTACTGTAAGCAGAGCCACACTTCACAACTTCGACATAGTAAGACAGTTAGACGTAAGAAAAGGTGACGTAGTGAAACTCAAACGTGCTGGCATGGTCATACCAGAAATCATAGGCGTTGCCGCAGAGAAGAGAACGGGTAAGGAAGAGCAAATTGAACCTCCTATTACTTGCCCCGTCTGTGGAGGCCCCACAGAATGGGATGGAGCATATCTAAAATGTGTAAACATTGCGTGTCCTGCCCAGCTAAAAGGACACCTGCTTCACTGGGCTTCCCGTGATGCCATGGACATCGATGGGTTAGGAGAAAGCATTATTGATAACCTCGTGGACATGAGGCTAGTCAAAAACATTGCTGATTTGTACAAGCTGAGCGTACAGGATTTACTCTCGCTGCCTCGATTGGCTCAGCGCTCTGCCACAAAGCTTTATGAGAATATACAGCGATCCAAAGACAGACCGTTCTTTAGAGTGCTTTATGGTTTAGGCATACCCCGTGTTGGACTAAAGACAGCGCAGACACTTGCGGAACACTTTGGTTCCATAGATGCCCTGCTAAATACAACCATGGATGAGCTTACAAGCATTGAAGGCATTGGCACAGATACCGCAGAAACCATCTTAAAAGCACTGCAAAGTCCTCAGGTTCATGAGCTCATCGACCAGCTCAAAACTTTGGGACTGAAAATGGAGCAAGAATCAGTAGAAGGGCCTCTTAAGGGACTCACCTTCGTGTTTACGGGAACATTAAGAAGCATGAGCCGAGGGGACGCAGCTAAATTGGTTCAGTCATTGGGCGGCAAAGTAGCCTCCAGTGTATCAAAAAACGTGGATTACGTGGTCGTAGGTGAAGACCCGGGTTCAAAACTGGACAAAGCACAAAAACTGGGTTTGACTATAATCGATGAAGAGACATTCTTGAAAAAGGTGAAAAGAGAACATAATGGTTAAACGTGGACTACTCTGTAAAAAGGTATTTTCTTCCTTGCTCATTATTGCGCTACTGGCATTCTGCTGCCCATGGTTTGTTTCTGAGAATTCAAAAGCTGCCACTCCAACCTACTTGTATCCTAAAACGTTAGCTACTGACGGAGAAAAGCTGTATGTGGCAACAGACCAAGGTTTATTGGTTTGGAATGGCAAGGTCTTTTCTGAAGTTAAGCCACCTCATTTACCCTCAGTGAAAATTACAACAGTGAATGCAGATCCCTCCACGCCACTAATTGTGGGTACTGATAACGGTGCTGCATACCCATTCAGGCAAAGTTACTGGCGCGTGGTAACTACCGGCGATGGGTTACCAGCCTCTTCAGTTACAGCCGCGGCAAACTGCAAAAACCAAATTTTCATTGGCACTCCAAACGGTTTAGCTGTTTACACCAAAAACTCCACCAATCGTCCAATCATCTATCAATACCCCGAACTTCCCCATAATAATGTAACTTCCATAGTATGCTCAGGTGACCAGGCTTTTGTTGGAACCATGTCTGGTATAATGCGAATCACCGGAAATAATGCCTATTACATCTCTCCAGTCAGCACCACAAAAATGCTCGTAAGGGGCGGAAAGTTGTGGGTAGCTTCTTCTCAAGGCTTGTTCCAGTTTGACCTGCAGGGCAGGCTCCTAAAACGATGGGATGTAAATAGTGGTCTCTATTCCAGCAATATTAAAGCGCTGGTAGCCGACGAAAACAGCGTTTATGTTTATGACGGGAAGAACATCGTACGTATAGGCGACATGAAAAAGTTTACTGTTTCTGTCACTATCTACGACATGGCCTACATGAAAGGGCAATTTTTCTTAGCTACTCCAGACGGCCTCTTCTCCACGTACGACTTTTTGGATTACGTTAATGTTTTCAAAGCTCAACCTTATCTTCAAGATGCCTTTTATAGCGGTACGCACTTAGTTGAACTCAGAAACAACATCATTCTCATAGATGGCAGACCTGTGAACATTTCTGGTGTGGTAAAAGCACACCAAGGGGATTGGGTTACCGTAGTAACGTCAAACCAAGTTTATTTGGTGAATCCAAGTAGCTTATCCCGGTACACTGTTAAATCGAATGCCTTCTTTGAAATAGCCCCTCA
>DMVM01000011.1 GCA_003476705.1 Coprothermobacter sp. | reverse complement strand
AGAGATGGATTGAAGGTGCCTTATCGGACAACCCTGCAGGTAACGATGAATCCATGACACCCATAATACTGCTCTGGCAGAAAGACCACATAGAGGAGTTGCAACATGAAAGCTTTTAGGGCCATTGTAAGAGGTTATGTACAAGGGGTAGGCTTTAGATACTCTGCTGTAAGAATGGCTGATAAAATCGGCAACATAACAGGTTATATAAGAAATTTACCCAATGGCACTATTGAAGTAGTCGCAGAGGGGCCTGAAGAAGAACTCAACGAGTTCCTAAACTGGTTGCACCGCGGACCAAGCAGTGCTATCGTAGAAGGTGTAGACGTTGAATATAAACCTTATACGGGGCAATACAAAAGTTTTATCGTCAAATTCTAATATGTGGGAGGGGTGCATATGGATGGCGGTCTTATGATTTTTGTAAGTTTGTTAATTGGATTGGCGTTTGGCTTATTGTTGGGGTTTTTGATTTGGAAACAAAAAGTACCGAAAGACATTTCCACTTATTTCAACTATCTTGGTAACCTGGATCTAACTGTGCGAAAGCCGGTTACGACCACGTTTTGGAGTCGTTTCTTAGACTCCCTTGACAAACTAGTCCAGAAGATTAGATTGTTTGTGAGAGATACATTCTTCGCCTTCAGAGATGCCACGTCCAACGTTCACCAGGCACAGTTTATGCTGGAGGATTCTATGAAGCTCGCTTTTGGAAATATGGAAGCGGCAGAAGAAATTGCGAACAAAGTACAAGCGCTGGCAGCAAGCGGTGAAGAGTTAAGCGCTAGTACAGAGGAATTATCAGCTTCAAGTAGTAGTGTGTACGATAGCACTGTTCAACTGGACGGGTTTTCTCAAAGAATAAAGGAACATGTAGAAGAACAAATCAAGAACATTTCTAATACCATCGAAAGTTTCGATCAAGTTTTTTCCAAGGTTACTTCGGTACAGCACGAGATTGATCAATTGGAAAATCTTTCCCAACATATTTCTGGCATAGTTGAGGCCATTTCAGATATTTCGGAACAAACAAACCTTTTGGCACTCAATGCCGCTATTGAAGCGGCAAGAGCTGGAGAAGCCGGGAAAGGCTTTGCAGTAGTTGCTGACGAAGTAAGAAAACTAGCGGAAAAAAGTAAGGATGCAGCTGACGAAATCGCGACTCAACTGAAGAACTTTTCAAATACTGTTGGCTCAGCAGTAGAATCTGTTCAAACCGTATTAGAGCTGATTACGAACATGGGTGACACCACAAGAGTCCTTTCTAACAGCCTCAACGCCATACTCTCTAGCGTACAGGAAATTTCAAGTTCCGTGACTGAAGTAAGTAATAACCTAAAAGAACAGGATAAAGCTACTTCTCAAGCTGCCATGACTGTTCAATCGTTAGCGGAAGACACAGCCAAAGTTGCCGAGCTTTCGGAAGCTTTGAAAAATGGCATGGAACAGCTGCAAAGGCACTTGCAGACTGTCTACAAACAGAATTCCACCGCGGCGATCCAACTCAGAGACAGCATGTTGAGTTGTCTTGATTTCAAGACTCTCACCGAGGAAGAAACCAAGCAAATGCTTGCCGAAGCCGTCCAATACCACAAAGATTGGCTAAGCCAAATTCTAGACACAATAGCATCTGGAAAAGTTTGGACCTCCATTGTTGACCCTCATTTCTGCATATTCGGGCTGTTCTATGACGTGGCTACCCCGAGATCTCAATATCAAGATCTATGGCCACGCATCGGTGAAGCACATGAAAAACTACACAGTACCGCTGCTCAACTGAAAAAAGCTTACGAAGATGGAAACAAGGAAATGACTTTGTCGCTTCGCAAACAACTTGAAAAAGAGTCCGAAGATCTTACAAGACTTCTTAATGATGTCCTTAAGCGCTTCTAGCTAAAGGATTCCAATGCCTGAAATAAATTGGCAGCACTTGTTCTCAGATGAGGTCTTGTATCAACGTATAAAGTTTTTTCTGCTCGGTTCCGTAAAGAATATGGAAGTTGCAGAAGAGCTCACACAGGAGACCATGGCAAAGGCATGGGAAAAGCGACTCACCCTAAAGAATACCGAAAAGCTGGAAGCCTGGCTGTTTGCAATTGCTAGGAATGTGCTCATGGACTACTACCGTCATAGAGGCCTACTTATCGAGGAAGAAGATGAACAATGGGAAAGCAACGTTGCAGCTTGCTCATCTCAAAATCAAGAAGAATTCATGGATCTGCATGATGCTCTAGATAAGTTACCAGCGCCTCAAAAACTAGTCATCGAACTGAGGTTTTTTAAGAACTATACTGTGCAGGAAACGGCACAGATAATGGGAAAAACTCCTCAGGCGGTGAAAATGCTTCAATACAGAGCCCTAAGAGCACTTAGGGACTATGTGAAACCTTTTGATGAGTTGGAGCGTCTTAACAATGATGGAGAATATTAAGGCATTTCTACTCAACACAATCTTAGAATCCATAGAAAAACACCAGCAAATCGTATTGCCCTGGTGGTGGGTATTCTTACCCACTTCATGGAAAAAAGAATTCAGCGAGCTCCTAATAGTAGCTATTCCTCTAATAAAAACTAGCCCAGAGCAAAGTTACGGTAGAACAGTTCAATACAGCACAGGAGTACTTGGGACAATTATTGCCACAACGCTTGCATTGTTTCTCTTCACCAATACCTTCGCTCATATGACCCCACTGACCATGGTTTACAAAACAGCAGGGAACGGACAACAGCGGCTAGAAAGCACTTTCGAATCGCCCTTTGAAACTTCCGGACTTGGCTTACAGGAAGTAGTAATACCCTCAACCTTATATCAAATAAATGCACCTACAAACGAACTTCAAGCATTACTCGAGGAACTGAATGCTATCCCAGTTCCAGATTACCTTAACCATGAGGGATGGATCGTAGATCAAAAAAGGTTACTTGGGGCATTACAGTACCGCACCTTAAGTCCAGGCTGGTATTTCTCAGCGACGTCAACTTCCATAGACAGTGTTTTCAACTCGTTCTTAACAAACACTGGATTTACGTATCCGGTGTTAGTAGTTGAAACAAAAAGGCCTTAATCTATGTATACAAAAACAACTTTTAGTTATTTAAAATAAGGACTATTCAGCAGTTCTTTGCAATCAACGTGAATAACTAACATATTTAAGGGTATATAATCCATAAGAGAGGTGGTGAAGAGTATGTCATTGAAAACATCAGCTTAAGGGTATATAATCCATAAGAGAGGTGGTGAAGAGTATGTCATTGAAAACATCAGCTTAAGGGTATATAATCCATAAGAGAGGTGGTGAAGAGTATGTCATTGAAAACATCAGCTATGGGTACTGCTTTGAAATATACATTAAGGTATGTGAAGCAGAACCCAGAGGAGAATTTAACGAAGATCCTTAACCTGGCGGAATCACTTTTCCCAGAGAGGTATAAGGAGAATTTGCGGGTTGCAAGAACTTATCTCGAACCAGGTGGAGTATACCACCCTCTCATTATGAGAGTGTTCAATGAGGTCGATCCTGTTTTCTTGGAACGTCTTGCTTACAATTTCTTTATTAACCAATTAGCTATCGGCGTACAAAAGCAAATTGACACCGAAAAGAAATATGGTTTTCCTGGCCCTTTCACGATTTTGATAAGCCCTACTATGAGATGTAATTTGTCTTGTGTAGGCTGTTATGCCGGCTTGTATACCCGCGAGGACGACATGCCCCCTGAATTATTTGACCGCATAATCAGGGAAGGCGAAGAACTTGGCACTTACCTGTATACCATTTTGGGTGGAGAGCCATTTGTTTACCCTCACTTGTTTGAAGTGGCCAAGAACCATCCAGATGTGGTTCTTCATACATTCACTAACGGTACTTTGCTTACGAACCCCAAAATGATCGAACAACTTATGGAAGTTGGCAACATTGTTCCCGTTATATCCATAGAAGGTTGGGAAAAAGAAACTGACCAGCGCCGAGGCCCTGGCATGTTTGCCAACATTGTTAAAGTTATGGATACACTTAAAGCCAATGGTATTCCCTTTGGTGTATCTATTACTTATACGCGCATCAATGCTGACACAGTTACCTCCGATGAGTTTTATGATTTTCTTATCGACAAGGGAGCGTTGTTTGGATGGTACTTCCTGTTCATGCCCGTAGGCAAAGATCCAGATACCAGCTTGATGCCCACACCTGAGCAACGTAAGAAACTTTACGATACAGTTCAACATGTTAGACTGGAAAAACCTTTGTTCATGATGGACTTCTGGGGCGATGCACCTTACGTTGGCGGCTGTATTGCAGGAGGGCGCCGTTACATTCATATAAACTCCAAGGGAGATGTGGAACCATGCATCTTTGTTCACTTTTCCACCGATAACATCAAAGAAAAATCACTCAAAGAGGCACTAAGTAGTGATTTTATGAAAGCCATTAGAGCTCACCAACCCTTTGACGACAACCTACTTCTACCCTGCCAGATCATCGACAACCCAGACAAACTCAGAGAAATTGTTGAGAAGACACATCCAAAGCCAACTCACGAGGGTGCAGAAGTTATAGTAGTTGACAACAACATAAAGAGTTTCCTTGACGAATACAGCAAGCAGGTAAAAGAAGTCTTTGATGGAATTTGGAAGGAGCGCTATCTGACTAACCCTGCTATTAAGGGTTACGCGGAGAAACTTTATCAAGAACGAGAGCAAAAGCTAAAGAAGTTTGAGGAAGAGCACAAAGAAAGTACATAGTTCAAGCAATGTATTTGGCGAAGCCACCCCTACAAGAGGGTGGCTTTCTTTTTTGATACCCCTATTTAGCGACTCATTTCATCTATTACTTCTCGTGGAACCATAAATGCTAAAATAGGCAATGAACGTGAAATCAATTTCACATACGGAGGCTCATGTATGTACGAATTAGTTGATAAAGAACTCATAGCACCAGACATATGGAAAATAAAAGTAAGAGCACCCCATATTGCCAAGGCATATAAACCAGGCAATTTTGTTATCGTGTTACCCCATGAAAGAGGCGAACGCATACCTTTGACCGTGTATGACACCGATGAAGAAAACATACACATCGTGTTCCAAGAAGTGGGTAAGAGTACAAAATTGCTGGGTAAGATGAAAGTCGGTGAGCAGATTCAAGATATCATGGGGCCAACTGGTCATGCATTTCCCAGTCAAAAGTTCGGAAATGTTGTGCTCATAGCAGGTGGCGTCGGTGCTGCCACTGCGGTCCCTCTGGGGAAACACCTGCGTGCCTGCGGTAACAACATTACCATCATTCTTGGTGCCCGTAGCAAAAATCTGCTGCTTTTCGAAAAAGAACTCCAAGACATATCGGAAAAGCTCATCATCACAACAGATGACGGTTCTTATGGTGTAAAAGGTTTTGTTACTGATGCTCTGAGGGGAATATTATCCAATGAAGTTGTGGACCTAGTTCTTGCCATTGGTCCGGCGGTAATGATGAAAGCAGTTTCAGATCTTACCAGACCACTAAAAGTCAGGACGTTGGTTTCACTGAATAGTATCATGGTTTGCGGAACAGGAATGTGCGGAGCTTGCCGTGTAGGTTACAAAGACGGAACCGTACTAACTTGTATTGAGGGGCCCGAACTTGATGGCCATATGGTAGACTGGAACACGCTGCTTCCCCGTCTAGGCATGTACAATGAAGAAGAAGCTAGAAGTTTATCCTTGCTGGACAACGAAAGTCGGTGAGATTATTATGCCTTTGAAAGACAGAATCCACATGCCAGAGCAAGATCCCAAACTAAGGATCACGAATTTTGATGAAGTAGCACTAGGCTACACAGAGGAACAAGCTCTTATGGAAGCCTCTCGTTGCTTGCAGTGCCCCAATCCAACCTGCATACAAGGGTGTCCTGTAAACATTGATATAAAAGCCTTCATTGGGTTAATACAAGAAGGAAAATTCAAAGAAGGGTATTACAAGATAAAGGAAAAGAACAACTTTCCTGCCATGACTGGACGAGTCTGCCCTCAGGAGAATCAGTGTGAAGCATCCTGCGTCTTGGCTAAAATGGGAAAACCTATCGCCATAGGTAGACTTGAAAGGTTTCTAGCAGACCACGAAATGTACAAGCCACAGCAAATAGAAACAGAAAAAAAGAACCACATTCCCGTAGCTTGTGTAGGTGCGGGACCTGCCAGCTTAGCTGCAGCAGCTGATTTAGCCAAAAAAGGCTATGAGGTACATTTGTTCGAAGCACTCCAT
>DMVM01000079.1 GCA_003476705.1 Coprothermobacter sp. | reverse complement strand
ACTATGCAGTAAGTACAAAAATCATCGCAGCCTTTCATTATACTTACATAAACAGAATGCTTTTCCTTTCTATTGGCACTGCTGTATTTTTCAAAGTCGGCTTTATCATCTCCAACAAGAATCCGTCTTTCACCGTCTATGACTTCTAAAATATGAGCTTCATAGGACGGACCCAGCACGGCTTGAACATGAGGAAACCGACTCATAATCTCGTTTCCCCTTACTTCAGACATGCAGCCCATCACTATCACTTTCTTGCCAAGTTTTTTTAAAGCTGAAATTGTCCCGATAGCCCTTTCTTCTGCATGTAACCTTACCGAACACGTGTTGATAACAACTAAGTCGCTATCCACGACGTTTTTTGCCTCTTCCCAGCCGGAGCTTTTTAGAATACCGCTAACCATTTCGCTATCATTCTTGTTCATTTGGCAACCGTAAGTAAAAATGTAGTATTTCACGTGAACATCGCTCCTTATTCGATAAAGGACAAACGCTTAATGTCCCTGTTTTCCTTGTTAATCTCTATCAATACGGCATTTACCGTACACCTACCGCTTGCGACTTCATAGCGTGTTGGTCTGTTGTTGAGGAACTTCGAGATTACAGCATCCTTATGCATGCCCAAGATGGAGTCATCATAGGGTCCAGTCATTCCTACATCGGTAATATAAAGAGTTCCATTAGGCAAAAGGCGTTCGTCTGCCGTTTGAATATGAGTATGAGTACCTACCACAGCATGGACACGCCCATCAAGATAGTAACCCATGGCTAGTTTTTCGCTGGTTGCTTCGGCATGAAAGTCCACCAACTTAAAGGTGTCTTTTGGTATAACCTCAAGGAGCCCGTCAGCTGCTAAGAAAGGATTGTCAATGCATTCCATAAAAACTCGCCCTTGTATGTTCATAACTGTGAGACCACTACTGGTGGTGTAATGCGATCGTTCCAAGAGCCCAGGATAATTTGCAGGAAACAGCACCATGGGGTAATTTTCAAGCACCTCTTTCCATTCCTTCCAGTGAAACGCATGGTTTCCAGTGGTTATAACGTTCGCTCCAGCGTCAAGAAGTTCCTCTATGGATTTACTGTTTATACCCAATCCTCCAGCTGAGTTTTCCCCATTGACCACCACTACGTCTGCGCTTAGCTCATCTCTCAATTTCTTTAAATACTTTTGAATAGCTTGGCGACCGCTTTTACCTACGACGTCACCAAAAAACAGTATCCTCATTTTGCGTATTCGGCCACCCTAGTCTCGCGAACCACTGTAACCTTTATTTGACCAGGATAAATCAATTCCTCTTCAATTTTCTTAGCTATATCACGAGCCAAAGCGAAAGCCTCATTATCACCGATTACTTCTGGGTGAACTATGACTCTGATCTCCCTGCCAGCTTGTATGGCAAATGCTGATTCAACACCATCAAAACTCTTTGCTATCTCCTCTAGTTGCTGAACTCTCTTGATATATGCAGCATAGTTTTCTCGACGAGCTCCAGGTCTAGAAGCACTTATAGCATCAGCTACCTGCGTGATGACAGCGTATACGCTTTCTTGTGCCACTTCATTGTGATGCGAAGCTATAGCATTTACTACCAATGGATTCTCTCTGTATTTCCTAGCCACCTCAGCCCCTATCAGAGCATGACTGCCTTCCACATTATGATCTAGTGCTTTACCGATATCGTGCAAAAGGCCAGCCCTTTTTGCTAATTGAGTATCTAAATGAAGCTCACTAGCTAGCATACCCGCTATAAAACCAACCTCTATGGAATGGTGCAATACATTTTGACCGTAGGACGAGCGGAATTTCAGCTGTCCCACTAAGTGCTTCAGATCAGGATGCATTTCACGTACGCCTAAGTCACGAACAGCTTTATCTCCAGCTTCAATGATTTCTTGCTCAATAGCTTCTTTCTCTTTCGTGAAGATTTCTTCAATACGAGCAGGTTGTATACGTCCATCAAGGATAAGCTTTTCAAGTGTTCTTCTTGCGATCTCTCTGCGCACTGGATCAAAAGAGGACAACACCACTACCTCGGGAGTGTCGTCCACTATTAGGTCGACTCCCGTTATTCGTTCAAAGGTCCTAATGTTTCTTCCTTCTCTACCTATGATTCTCCCTTTGATCTCTTCGGATGGCAATTCCACTACCGAAATCACAGGATCTTCAGGTTTTTCCATTATGATACGCTGCATGGCCGTGACAATCATCTCTGACGCTTTTCTATCTGCTTCTTCCTTGAAATTCTCCTCGAAACGTCTAATCCTTTCACCGAATTCTTCTCTTAGTTCCTCTTCCAATCTCGAGAACAGAAATTGTTTTGCTTCTTCAGTGCTCATGCCAGCGATTTCCTGAAGCTTTTTTACAGCTTCCTGCTCAAAGGTCTCGGCTGACCTTAGTTTATCTTCGGCAAGCTGTAGCTTCTGTTCTGCCTTTCTTTCTTTTGCCTCTACCGAGTCAAGACGTCGATCAAGCTGTTGTTCTCTTTGAGATAAACGTTGTTCCAACTTTTCAAGCTGTTCACGCCTAGACTTTAGCTCTTTACCTGCCTCAGAAAGCATCGAGGAAACCTGCTCTTGAGCCTGTTTCAGCAATGTCTCAGAGCGCTCTTGCGCTTTCTTCTCCTCTTCACGAGCTGATTTTATGATTGAAGAAGCTTCCTTTTCTGCATTATCCAGCATTTCTTGTATCTTAGATTTTGCAGAAGTCGTTACGTAAAGATAGGTAATCAAACCGCCAGCTGCGGCACCAACTACAAAACCTAGAATTATTCTTATAATCAATTGCATCACATCTCTACCTCCTTCATGAACCGTGAAACCATCTCATAAGTAAACCCTTGCCTGAGTAAGAATTGAAATACTTTTTCTCTGTCGGAATACTTCCTTCTTGCTTTTTCCATTGCTTTTTGTAGGCTATCCAGCCAAACGTCGTAGTCCACTTCACTCACTTCATCACTGGATAGCTTTCTTTCTCGTAAACGATTTCTCAAGTACAAAGGACCTTTACCGTGATTCACAGTCCGCCTAAGTTCACTCTGATAAACCCTTTCATCTAAATCAGGAAAGTATGAATTAATTCTTTCTAAGACAAAATTCCTACAATCAGGCGAAACCTTAGAAAGTATTTCCTCTACAGAATAGTCCTTTCGAGAAAGACGCCTCAAGGCTTCCGCCCAGAATTTTTCGCAAGAATTCATGCATCTACTCTTCGATCTCCACTGGAAGCTCTTGCAGGGTTCTCCTAACGGCGCTTTCTATCTCAGCCAGAGTTTCTGGATGTTCCTCCAAGAAGCTCACAGCGTTTTCCTTGCCCTGTCCTAGTCTTATGTCGCTGTAGGAATACCAACTTCCGCTCTTCTGTATAACACCTGCGATCAATGCTGCATCAACTACTGAAGCTGTCCAAGATATGCCTTTACCAAAATAAAGATCAAAGGTGGCTGTTCTAAAAGGCGGAGCTAACTTATTCTTCACAATTTTAGCTTTGATAACTGATCCCTCACTTGCATCCCCACTTCCGCCAATGTTCTCAGCCTTCCTCAGTTCGATCCTTGCTGAAGCAAAAAACTTCAGTGCACGGCCTCCCGGGGTAACTTCAGGGTTTCCAAAAGTGATGCCAACCTTTTCACGTAGTTGATTCAAGAACACTATGGCTGTCCCTGTTTTTGAAGCTATACCAGTGAGTTTCCTTAGCGCTTGCGACATCAACCGAGCTTGGAGGCCCATAAAAGAGTCGCCAATCTCACCGTCGAGCTCAGCTTTCGGTACCAAGGCAGCGACGGAGTCGATAACGATTACGTCTACTGCGCCGCTCTTGCTTAGCTCTTCAGCAATTTCTAGAGCTTGCTCACCGTAGTCAGGTTGAGAAATGTAAAGATTTTCCACATCTACCCCAAGTTTCCTTGCATAGACCGGGTCAAGCGCGTGCTCAGCATCAATGAAGACTGCTGTTCCTCCATTCTTCTGCGCATTACCAATGATGTGCAGAGCCAGCGTTGTTTTACCAGACCCTTCTGGTCCGTAAATCTCAACAATTCTGCCTCTGGGAATTCCGCCGATACCTAAAGCCAAGTCTAAAGTCAGAGCGCCAGTGGATATAGTTTCCACCTGCATCCTGCTTCCAGTCTCACCCAAACGCATTAACGAACCTTTTCCAAACCGTTTTTCCACATATTGGACAGTCATGTCCAATGCTTTTTGTTTATCGTCTTGATTTTGTCTATCAGTTGTTTCCATAGAGCATTTCCTCCTTAGTTAGATTATAAGGCCTTGACCGGAATTTCTTCGAAAACCGTATAAATCGGGCCTTTACTCGTTAATTTGGATTCATATAGCACTACACTTGGTACAAACCAGGAAAACTCTTTGTGTGGCATGAGCTCAAGTACTGCATCAATGTCTCTCGGCGATTTTTTTATTCTTGCCAAGGTCACATGCGGAGCAAATCTTGTATCTCTTATCCTCATGCTACGGCATATAGCATCGTGAACAACAGTTAAGTCATCTATGCCGCGAATCACATCCATAAATAAGACGCGTGGTGGCCGTCCAAAATACCCGTAACCGCCAACAGTAACTTGGAAATGACTAATAGCTTTCAGATTTTCCTTAACTTCATTTAGGAAATCTACCTTTTGAACTTCCCCCAAGAATAACATGGTGATATGCAAATTTTCTGTTTCAACAAATTTAGCAATAAATTTTTCCTCCAGCTCAGGTTTTAAGGTCTCTAGGTAAAACGCTCTAACCTCTTCGCAAACTGGTATTCCAAAAAAGAGTCTCATTGTATCTCCCTAGCCAAAACATTCAAGACCCAGTAACCACTAATCCATCGGTTTCTAATTCGACCATGATTTAACTTTTTGATCAGTAGTTTCTCTGCCTTTTCGGTTATCAAATAAACTGTAACTGAGCCTTTTGGACTACCGGGTTCGCATGAAGGTCCAAGGTTGCCCACCACAGACACTCTAACATCCTTTCTAGGTAGTGCTTGGGCCAACCGAACAGCAGTGTCCGCCGACGTTGGCTGCGAAGACTGAACTCCCAAAAATTCCGCTTTCGCCTCAGTGGTGTACACAACGTACCCGCCAAAGAAACTTTTTGAAGAACCAGGTAACATGCTTAGCCAACTGGCCAGCTGACCACCAGTACATGATTCCACAGTAACAAATGTTTTATTTGTTCGAAGTAGCTTTTTGCACTTTTTTACGGCCAATGAGCTGGCCAGGTTTTGTTTTTTCCACAACAATTTCTACCATCTCCCCCGGTTCAACTTCTCCTTTTCCCAAGAACATTCCGTCAATTTCTGGCGCTTGTCCCCAAATTCTACCTATGAATTCGCTTCCGCTTGATGCTTCTGCCAGACACTGGTATGTTTTCCCCACACACTTCTCCTCCCAAAGACGATGCAACTCAAGGGCTACAGCCTCTGCATTTGTCTTTCTGGTATTAATGATCTCAGGATCGACTTTGGGCATTAGTTTATGAGAATCAGCCTCTTCCTCATCGCAGTAGCCAAATACTCCTACGTGATGGAACTCACCTTGAATCAGCAGGTCCAAGGTAGCCTGCAAATCGTCTTCAGTTTCGCCTGGAAATCCAACCATTATTGATGTTCTTTTCGTATTCTCAGCAAAGACGCCATCAATCAATTTTAAAGCTTGTAGAATCTGATTTCTGTGGTAGCCTCGACGCATCCGCCTTAGCATCTTGTCCGAACCTGACTGCACAGGTATGTCAAAGTAAGGTAGAACCCTGCCGTTGTCTTTCCAAGCTAAGAGTAGCTTTTCGGTTATGAATGTAGGATTGACGTACATAAGACGAATCCAAGAAATTTGTGTATCTTGCAGAGCCTTCAGCAAAAGCTCCAATGAAGGTTTACCATAAAGATCTGTGCCCCAAGCACCAGTATCTTGTGATACAAGGATTACTTCTCTGATACCTATCTCGTAAAGCTCATTGATTTCATCAACAATCTCAGCAGCCGGCCGTGACTTTAGACTTCCCCAAAACTTTGGAATTGTGCAGTAGCTGCATCTACCGTTGCACCCTTCAGCTATGGAAACGTACGCATAAGGATATGTCAGAACAGAAGTCTGCAGTGCCCCTTGGTATACAGAAAAAACACTTGGCATGTTAAATCCTGGAACAACATAATCAAATTCCGGTAATTCTCTTTGAACCAGCTCTGTCCCAAACCGCAAAGGAACGCATCCTGCAAACACCAAAACTTTATCGGGATACTCCTCTTTAAGTTGCAATGCAACAGCCAGCGATTCTTCTACGGCATCTGCAATAAAACCGCAGGTGTTGACCACAATCATGTCAGCTTCTTCGGGCGAGTAAACAACTTCGTAATTACTATAGTCTAGTTGCCTGTAAAAATCTTGTGTTCTAACAAGGTTTTTAGGACAGCCTAAAGTCTCCACGTAAATCTTTGTTCTCTTCATTAATAAGTCGTCACCTTTCTAACCCTTTTACCTTGGATTAGATTGTCCAGAGAGGTTTTAACATCATAAGACACAACAGCATGACCATTGGACTCACTATAGCCGATAATCATTGCCTCATTTGGACATTCCTTTACGGAAAACACGCCCTGCGTTCCTGACCAAAGGTACTGCGTGGTCAACGCTAGCAGATCATCGCGTGTGCAAACCTTCTTGTTCTTTACAATGTTTACAGTGTTCTGGTCTTTTAGTAATGATTCATAAGACAAATCCAGATAGGCGATGGCATCCGAATTAATTCCAATGTTTACCCACAAAACCCTTTCTGACACATGAATTGAGCTCTCAGAAATCAATATCACGTTGCCATCTATACCATCTATTATTCTTCCTACATCTTGAAAAGGATAGTAAACCAGAGCGACGACGCCTTTATCTGTCAAACTCTGAATTATATCAGGCAATTGTCTGACCTGCCAAAGATTCCCCATGTAGGTGTCGTAAGGTAATAAAACCGTGTACACAGGTTTACTTGCTTCAACAATTTTCGTCTTTGCAAAATTTCCAGCCACCAGTAAGCAGATTATAGCAACCAAAACAATAGTGAACTTAAGATGTTTTTCCAAAAACTATTTCCACCACCTGGTCCATGCTGTCAACAAAATAAAAGCGAAGTTTTTTCTTCACTTCATCGCCAATTTCTTCCATATTTATCTTATTATCCTTGGGAAGAATAACCCTATCTAGGCCTATCCTATGAGCAGCCAAGACTTTCTCCTTTACTCCGCCAATGGGCAAAACCTTTCCTGTTATCGTTATCTCGCCAGTCATGGCAAGGTCATTGGGTACCGGCTCTTTCTTGAGTGCACTTATCATTGCAGTGGCAATGGTGATCCCTGCAGAAGGGCCATCTTTAGGTATCGCGCCTTCAGGAGCGTGCACATGTATGTCGTATTTTTTGTAAAATTCTTCATCTATTCCCAGTTGTTTAGCTCTACTTCTTACATAAGTTAGAGCAGCCATGGCTGATTCCTTTAATGTTTGTCCTAAACTGCCAGTTAGGATAAGCTGGCCTTTCCCTTTTACAACTTGGCATTCGATTAGCATGGTCTCTCCGCCAAATTCGGTCCATGCAAGTCCAGCTACAACACCAACTTCTGGTTTTTCCAAAGCCTTTCCGTACCTAAATTTGGGAACTCCTAAGTAATCCTCCACATTTTTTACCGTTATCCTGACACGAGAAAAACCTTTTTCTAGTTTTTCCACGGCAAGTTTTCTTAATATGGTAAGCAGGTTCCTTTCCAAGTTACGTACTCCAGCTTCGCGTGTGTACTCTCTAATAATGCGAATTATGGCCTGATCTGAAAAGCTTACTTCTTTTGGCTTAAGGCCACTTTGCTCATACAGTTTTGTGAGTATGAAGTCTTTAGCAATGTGCAGTTTCTCTTCTTCCGTGTAACCAGGAACGCGTATGACTTCCATCCTATCAAGCAGCGCGGGAGGTATGGTATACAAATTATTAGCAGTTGTTATGAAAAATACTTCAGACAGATCGAATGGAACTTCCAAGTAATGATCCTGGAAAGCATAGTTCTGCTCAGGATCCAGTGCTTCAAGGAGTGCTGCCGAAGGATCACCCAAGAAATCAGATGACAGTTTATCAATCTCATCCAGAACGAACACCGGATTCTTTGTGCCCGCTGACCTGATGCCCTGAATTATTCTGCCGGGCATCGCACCTACATAGGTACGCCTGTGACCACGAATCTCCGCTTCGTCCCTAATTCCGCCCAGAGAAATGCGAACCAACTTTCTGTTTAAAGCTGTAGCTATGGCTTTAGCCAGTGATGTTTTTCCTACACCAGGAGGACCTACTAAACAAAGGATTGGAGCTTTTGGATTGCTTGACAGCTTCTTAGTTGCTATGAATTCCACGATACGTTCCTTTGCATCATCCAAACCGTAGTGGCTCTTGTCTAGTTTTCGCTTAACAGTTTTGAGGTCATCTTCGTCTTCAGTTCGAACGTTCCAAGGTAGAGAAACTAACCAATCCAAATATGTCCGT
Source organism: Coprothermobacter sp. (assembly GCA_003476705.1). Taxonomy (GTDB): domain Bacteria; phylum Coprothermobacterota; class Coprothermobacteria; order Coprothermobacterales; family Coprothermobacteraceae; genus Coprothermobacter. The sequence goes on along the minus strand of DMVM01000079.1, from coordinate 4,038 downwards.
ATGACAGCTAGTTCAGCAGAATAAGGGGGCATCCTTTGAAGTCGGTCTAGCTCCTCTTCAGCTTTTTTCCGAGCCTCCTCAGGCATGCCACTTTCTTCGATCCGCTTTTTGTATTGTTCAATTTCTATGGTTCTCTCGTCTTTTTCTCCAAGTTCCTCTTGTATGGCTTTGAGTTGTTCTCTGAGGATGTACTCTCTTTGGTTCTTCTCCATCCTCTCGCGCACTGTTTCTTCAATCTCCTGAGAGAGCTTCAACACTTCTATTTCACGTAGGAGAAGCTGAAGCACATGCTCAAGTCTTTCGGGTATGCTCAGCAGTTCTAGAACTTTTTGCTTTTCATGGTATGAAATAAACATGTTTGCTGCGACCATATCTGCAATCTTCCCTGGATTGTCCAAACCACCAATGCCAGCGACAACTTCAATGGGTATTCTGCCAGATAAACGAGCATACTCTTCGAACCTGGCGATGGCAGCTTTAACCAAGGCTTCAGTGCGCGTGGCGTCACCTTCTGCTTCTTCTAAAACCTCATAGTCCCCTTCCAAGAACTCACCATTGTCACTTACAAATGCTCTTACCCTAGTTTTGGCTTCCACAACCATGCGAACAGTTCCGTCGGGCGCCCTAAAAATCTGGATAACTTCGCCGATAACTCCAACGTCATAGAGGTCACTAGGTGCTGGCTCGTCAATGTTCTCATCTTTCTGCGCAAGCAAGATAACTTGCTTAGTCCCCTTCATAGCCTCTTCTAATGCTTTTATGCTCTTTGGCCGCCCAATGAGTAAAGGCAGAACAATGCCAGGGAACATTACTACATTTTTCAGCGGTATAACGGGTAGCTTTTCACTCATAGTTTGCTACACTCCTACCCTGCGCTAAATCAAACTCTGTTAGGAAAACAGGTTCTTCACCTTGGATGCACTTTGACGTTATGATAACTTTCTTTATCTCAGGTTTCTCTGGTACTTCAAACATGAGATCCATCAATGTTTCCTCGAGTATGGCCCTAAGACCTCTAGCACCCATACCACGCTTTTCGGCTTCTTGAGCTATTGCTTCCAACGCCTTATCGGTAAACTCGAGCTCAACACCATCCATAGCAAACAAGGCTTTATACTGCTTTACCAAGCTGTTTTTTGGCCTAGTCAGAATATCTATCAGGTCTTTGGTTGATAACTTGTGGAATGTGGCTACCACGGGGAATCTTCCAACAAACTCTGGGATCATACCGAACTTAAGGAGGTCCTCAGGAATAACCATGTCGAACACTTCATCTGAATCCAATGCCTTGGGATCAGCCATGAAACCCACTGTACGCTTTCCCAAACGCTGACGAATAATGTCTTCCAAACCTTCGAAGGCTCCTCCGACCATAAAGAGGATGTCTGAAGTGTCTATTTGCACAAATTCCTGGTAAGGATGCTTTCTTCCACCTTGGGGAGGAACATTAGCAACTGTTCCTTCAACAATCTTAAGCAGTGCCTGTTGTACGCCCTCTCCGGACACATCTCTTGTTATGGAAGGATTCTCACTCTTTTTTGCTATTTTGTCTATTTCGTCAATATAAACTATTCCATACTGCGCCCTATTAATGTCCCAGTCTGCGGCCTGAATAAGCCTTAGAAGGATATTCTCTACATCTTCGCCAACATAACCTGCCTCAGTCAAACTAGTAGCATCACTTATGGAAAACGGAACATTTAAAAACTTTGCCAAGTTTTGGGCAACATAAGTTTTTCCAGTGCCCGTAGGCCCTATGAAAAGTATGTTGCTCTTTCCAAGTTCCGTACCAAAAGAGTCACCACGAAGTTTGCTTCTAACCCGCTTGTAGTGGTTGTAAACAGCCACCGAAACGATTCTCTTGGCCTTTGCCTGGCCTACTACGTAGTTATCTAGGAAGCTTTTAATTTGCTGCGGTGTAGGCAGCTTGCCATCAAGAACCGTAGGATCAGATGCTTTCTTCTTGTTTGCATCAAGGAGCTTGTGAGCATCTTCAACACAATAGTTGCAGATGTACAAACCGTTTGGCCAAGCTAACATCTGATCTACTTCGTCTGCGGTCCTACCGCAGAAAGAACACCTAATTTCCTTCGGCATAGCCACTAATCCTCTTTCCTAATACGCTTAGTTATAACTTGATCTATGACACCATATTGAACAGCTTCATCTGGAGTCAGTATGAAATCTCTGTCCGTGTCCTGCAATATTCTGTCAATTGGTTGACCTGTATGTACACTTAAAATCTCATTTATCCTTTGCTTAATCCTTACTAATTCCTTTGCCTGTATTTCCACATCAGTCACTTGCCCTTGCACTCCTCCCATGGGCTGGTGCAAGAGAATGCGAGAATTCGGAAGTGCGAACCTTTTACCTTTGGTACCGGCAGCTAAAAGGATTGCAGCCATGCTTGCTGCCTGCCCAATACACATGGTTACCACATCGGGCTCGATGTACTGCATGGTGTCATAAATAGCTAAACCATCTGTGACAATGCCGCCAGGTGAATTAATGTACACATATATATCCCTCTTTGGGTCTTCTGCTTCCAAGAATAGTAGCTGTGCCATGACGACTCCTGCCATCTCTGGCTCAATTTCACCGTTTATGAACACGATTCTGTCTCTTAGAAGCCTTGAATATATATCGTAACCACGCTCACCACGTGGCGTTTGCTCAACAACATACGGTATGAGTGGACTCATTAATCAAACCTCCTTGTTTGCCGAAACTTTCTCTTTCAATACCTCAATAAGTTTCTCCAGCTCTACATTGTAACTAGCTTCTTGTCTATTTATACCCTGACGAGTTTTCAAGTATTCATTAACCTCAGCTTCATCAGCCTCAATGCCTAAAGCACTCTTTAAGAACTCTAGTACGAAATAACGTTTCAGTGAGTTCCTTACATTCTCGCGGATTTCTGTTAAGACCTCATCAGGGTTTTTCTGCACTTGTGAAGCATAAGACTCCAAGTTCAAACCACTGTTTTCAAGCATATTAATAAACTCTTCATAGCGATGCTCATACTCATCTTCTATCATGGAAGGTGGAAGCTGAATCTCCAGCTGCTCCGCTATGTCATCTAAAACATTATTCAGCCACTCATCTACGTACTGATCTTGTTTGTATCTTCCTATCTCTTCTTCAGCAGTTTTTCTTAAGTTCTCTACATTTTCGAAGCCCAAATCAGCTGCCAGTTCGTCAGTTAGTTCAGGTTTTACCTTCCCCTTTATATCAAGCAGCTTTATACGTATTTGGGATTGCCCGTCAGGGGTTGCCATGTTTTTCTCTTCACCCACAGTCATACTCTTTAGCAGATCATCAGTTCCCTCTAGGAACTCTTCTTTACCAATCTCAATAGTGGTTCTTCTAGGTTTCAAGGGATTGCCCTGTTCATCCAAAAGAGCCCATTCAATCTCGGCAAGATAGCCGTCTTCTGGCTTCTCCACTTCCACACTTCTTATTGCGGACTGATCTTCCAGTAAATGGTCTACTACATCTTCAATTTCTTCCTCAGTTACCTTTGGTTCTTCGTAAGGAGAAAGCTTAGAAAAATCAATGTCATCAAACCTTGGTTGTGGTAGCAACTCAATCACCATTTTGATGTAAGCTTTTTGTTCTTCAATATTTGATTCTTTTATGTGAACCTTGTACACGGGCGCTTCTAACTCTGAAGCTACACTGCGAAGTACATCGTCTACGATTTCATCCACTAGCATTTCTTGAAGGTAACTTTGGTTTACATAGTTTCTCACCAAGTTAACTGGTGCTTTCCCTTTTCTAAAACCAGGGATTTGAACACGACGCGCAAGTTTTTCTAGTGTTTTATTCTCAATGTTCTGAAACTGCTCTCCCTCGTATGTTTCCTCAACAGACACTTCCACAGAAGAGATTTTGTTCAAATTCATCATCAGACCTCCTCAACTTGATTACTGTCTACTATTTCGCTACCACTAATAAAAAATGGTGCGAAGGGCGGGATTTGAACCCGCACGGGTTTAGCCCACTGGATCCTAAGTCCAGCGCGTCTGCCAGTTCCGC
>DMVM01000057.1 GCA_003476705.1 Coprothermobacter sp. | reverse complement strand
GGAACAAAGTAGGAAAGTATGAGCCCAAAAGCCAAGATAAAGGTAAAAGCCACAATCACTGAATTAGCGCTAGATACTCTCTTACCCTCAATTCTTTGAGACAGCAAAGCTACAAGCATGCCCGTTAAAATGGTCCAAAGCCACGGAGCTCCAAGCAGAATCCCTATGACTCCACCCGTGAAAGCTGCATGCCCAATGCCTGTACCCAGTACTCCCAGATCGCGCAAGTTCACTAATATAGTGAGCAACCCCAAACCAACTGAGAGAAGCATAATTTCTAGCAGGGCACGCTGAACAAAATCAAAGCTAAGCATGATCATTCAGCTCCCATCCTTCAAAACTTATGGTAAGGCACTTGTTCACAATCCGACTAATCCCTTCTACGTCATGGGAAACCAATATGAAAGCATTGCCCTTTTCTTTTTCTTGAGCAAGAATCTCATAAAACCTTTCCGTGAAAGTCGGATCTAAATTGGAAGTGGGTTCATCCATAATGGTTAGTATTGGCTCGTTAACAAAGGCACGTGCGATCAAAAGTCTTTGCAGCTGACCACCCGATAGTTTTCTCAAAGTGGTGTTGAGATTATCAAAGCCGAATCTACTCAGCACAGACTGAATTACATCGTCCAGAGCACTTGGGCTTAGCATATTTAGCCGGAGTTTGTTTACAAGAGACATGTAAATCACGTCTCTGAGGCCCAGCGGAAAGGAAAGATCCACCGTTGTACGCTGAGGTACATACCCCAGTTTAATTCTTTTCTCGGGTTTCACTTCTTCCATCTTTTCACCAAGAAAGTTCACGGAACCAGATAAAGGAGGTATGAGACCAAGAAGAGTACGAACCAGCGTACTCTTCCCTGCTCCATTAGGTCCGACAACACCTAAGCAATCACCTTCTCTTACAAAGAAACGCAGATTCCTAACCAACGGTTTCTCATAGCCCACAGACAAGTTTTCCACGGACAATATGACTGAGTTATCAAACATGACACTCACTGCTTAAGAGCATGGAGGACACCGTCAATATTCTCTGCCATGATGGAGGAATAACTTCTTGTAGCCACTTCAAGAATATCAAAATCAACCGAAGGCAAACCCAGTTGCTCACTTAACACCTCAGCTGTTTTTGATGGTTCGTAAGGATTGAGTAGAAGCAGGCAATTTTCTTCGCTCTTCAACGCTTCCATAAGAGCGGTAAGCTGCTTAGGAGAAATCTCTGCCTCCCCTACTTCCAAAGTCCCCAGAATGCGCCAGCCATAGTCCTGTTCCACATAGGCGAAAGCCGGATGCTGAGTCACAAAGCAATAACCCCTGAGCTTTTCAAAGTTGGCATTAAGCTCTTGTAGGGCAGCCATGAACTTTTCAGCGTTTTGTGCATGTACATTTTTTGTATTTGGAAATTGCTCGTCTAGGAAGGATTGTATTTGTGGCACCCATGCCAAGACCCTTTTGGGCGAGAGCCAGACATGGGGGTCCTCAAGTCCTTCTGGCAGCACGAAAAGTTTTGGCTTGCTCAGCTCGCTCACCATCTTCCTGTCAGCTGAAGCACCCAGCGCAATGACAGCCTTTGACTGCTCGAGCACCTTAGCCACTGACGAGGTAAACTCCATGTAGTGCGGATCACTTCCCAACGGCGTAGCATTTACGATTTCACCTTCAGCAGCAATCTCACTGGCCACAGCATAGGCAGGACTACCCAACACAGCGACTTGTGAAACGGATTCTCTTCTCGTACATGACACCAAAAGTAAGCCGATGACGACACAAGCTACTACACGAATGATCACTTCCCGGTGTGATTTGTTCATGATCATAATGTTAATGGTAACATTAAGAATAACATGATTGGGGAATTAGATTTTTCTGAGGAAATGTTCAAACTACTAAACCAAATAGCTGTAAAAGGTGCGTACATATTCGTAGCTATTGCTTTCTTTGTCGTTGTCCAGCGCATTACTGCATCTCTAATAAACAGTTCAAAACAAAAACTGGAAGGTCGCCCGGGAATATCAGGTATAAGCGTCAGTTTTTGGCTTTCCTTTCTTTATTACGTCATAGTTATTGTGGCATTCTTGGGAGCTCTGAGAATTGCAGGTATTTCTTACACCTCGATACTTGCAGGTGTCAGTATAACAGGACTCGTCGTCGGATTAGCTACTCAGAACATCCTGTCGAACTTGTTTGCAGGAATGATGATTCTGGCTCAGAAGCCTTTTGATATAGGAGACTCTGTGACAGTGGGAAACTACACGGGAACTGTAAAAGCCATCAATGTTTTAACTACTACTATTGAAACATTGGAGCGATTAGAGATAACCATGCCTAATAAGATGCTAGTAGATGGTGCCATTGTTAACAATACAAAAAGCCCTACGAGAATGTGGAATTTCTCCTTTTACGTTGATTGCTGGGAAAAATACCCCGATATCAAAGCCCACATAGTAGACATACTTAAAGCTGATGAACGCGTACTGGAAGAGCCCATCGTCTTTGGCGAGATTACTGAGAAAGGCATAAGAATAACGATGCGAGCAATTGTGGAAACGAGTCAGTTGGTTACTATGAGCCGCGAAACTCAAGACCGTATTATCGACTTGTTAGCTGAAATGGGTTGTAAGCCTTTGGGGGTAACAGAAATAACCATTCAGGGAGGTAAACCGCGTAGTGAATGATGAGCAAACCCATACGATCAAAAGAGATGGTGTCGTTGTAAGGTGTGGTGAGCAAGGAATTGAGCTGTGCATGGAAGAATCAGGCATGAGCCCAACAAAGGTTTTGAACACGCTCACGGAAATGCGTATTAATGTAGAAAAACCCGAGGTAATTGTCGACGCTATAAAGAATCAAGGTTCATGGGTGGTGATAACCAAGGAACCAACAATCCCTGACGTGATGATCGAAATAACCGCTGATGAAATGGAAGCCTATGCCACTTATCTACCAGGTTTCTGTTCGTTTCAACTGAGTGAGGAAGAGATCCTTAAGTTGTTAAAAGATAAAGGTTTAGAACTTCTGAGCGATGATGTGGCAAAAATGTTACTGCTGGCCCCTTTAGAAAGAATTCTTGTCGCTAAAGGCGTACCAGCCGTGGATGGAGAGGACGCATCGTTAGAGTGGGTTTACCAAAAGCCTGTTAACCCTGTGGCTGAGGACGCACAGTATGTTGACTTTAAAGAAATCATCTCCAAGTGGGATTATGTTACTGCAGGTACAGTTCTAGTAGAAAAGAAGCCTGCTCAAAAAGGAACGCCAGGTAAAAGTGTAAAAGGGCGTATAATCGCTGCCAAAGATGGAAGAGACATTGATTTAAGAAAGATGGGAGGAAAGAACACCTTAGTAACAGAAGACGGACTAAAGATTGTAGCCAAAACAGATGGCGTTGTGGTAAAAGAAGGTACACGCGTTAGCGTTATCTCTCAGCTGGTAATATCCGGTGACGTGGATTACCACACAGGCAACATCGAAGATTTTGTGGAAGCTGTGCAAATCATGGGAACAGTTAGAGAAGGCTTCAAGGTAAAAGCGAAAACCAGCATACAAGTGCATGGCGTTGTGGAAGGAGCGTTACTAGAAGCGGGACAGAATATTAAAATAGACGGTGTGGTAGCTGGAAATGATAAAGCTGTTTTGGTAGCTGGAAATGCAGTAATGGCTCGCCAGATCACAAAGGCGCGAGTACAAGCTCCCATTGTAATTGCCGAAAGTGGTGTACTATTCAGTCATGTTGAATGCACCGATTTGTACCTTACACATTCAAAAGCACGCATAGCAGGCTCCACTATTGTAGCTGAAAGATTCATTGTTGCCCCAAATGTAGGAAACGACTTAGCAGAGCGCGTAGTCTTGCAGATCACTGCTCCCAAAAGCCTAAATCAAGAGTACGAGTACGTAGCTCGAGTTTTGTCTGAGAAAAGAAAAGAATACAATGAGATACAAGAACTAGCAAAAAAATCCCCGACCATGCTAAAGTTGTATGAAGAAAAGATGGCTATGACAGCAACAGAAATTGAAATCTTGGACGACCGTATAAAAGAACTTCTTACGAGGATACAGGACTCTCTAAAGAAAGCACGGATATTCGTCAGGGAAACAGTATATCCAAATGTGGAGATAAGGTTTGGTTCCAGTGTTTACTTACTAAGAAATGAACTTTCTTTTGTCACCTTTGTTTTCGAAGACGGGCAGGTAAAGTTTTATCCATTTAGCAGCCCACCGCCCATACCGAGGGTGATCATGTCACGATGAAACGACTTTGCTTGGACATGGGAACACATAAATTTGCCGCCATTGAGGTAGATGACCTGGGCAATATCATCAAGTATGCCATGCAAAAGCACAAATTTTCACTGTTAAAGAATGGGCAGATTGAGAACGTTCCCATGGCCGCAAAAGAACTTCGTGAATTTCTGGCCAAGAACGACTTCGACATGACCTTACCAGTCGTGACAGCGGTAGCTGGCAAAAGTATGATAGTTAAAACTGTTGAGGGCCGTAGAAGGATTACTTCAGATTTCGTAAAACAGGAAGATGTGGATGATTTGCTTGCAGAAATCACAGAGAAGGCATCACTGGAAGGATATCTTCTTTCAGACTTTGATATTGCTAAATGGACATTAGATGACATGATCGTCGAAAATCCCATTGGACGCCACGGCCATAGCTTAGAAGTAACGTTGGTAATGCAGTTCTTTAAAAAAGACACTGTACTTTCCTTAATAAAGACTTTGCAGGAAGCAGGCCTGAAAGTGACCAGCATTTTTAGTGAGGCAGTAGCTAGCAAAGAGGCTGCAGTGAGAAAAGAACTACGTTACTTCAATATTGCTCTGGTAGACGCGGGCGCCGGAACGTCAGACATCACCATATTTAGGGAAGGAAAAGTTTGTAATTTCGCTTCCATACCAATGGCAGGCCAATATATCACTGAACACGTAGCACAGAGGTTCATGGTACCGTTGGAGACTGCTGAGAACATGAAGATAAAACCGGGTTTGAAAAGGTACGTTGAAAACATTGTGGGAAAAAGAATACAGCTTGATCAAAATTTTGTTCTTACATGCATACAGGAAGCAGCGTCAGTGCTTGCTTCTGCCTTGGCCGCAAAAATATTTGAAGCCAACAACGGTAAGCCACCTTCCGCGGTTGCCCTAGTGGGAGGAGCAGCACTAACACCGAAGCTGAATGATTTTTTGGCGCAAGCCTTGGACATACCAAATGAAATGGTTCATGTGGCAAAATTGTCTGCAAAAGGCGAGTTAAGCAAACCAGCTTGGGCAGTCGCCTTAGGTCTAGCCATGCTAGAACCAAGGCACAATGTAATCCACATAGTAGTGGAAGATAAATTGGCTTTCTTTCTTAAAAATGAACACCCGACAGTTACCAGTGCATTATCACGTGCTGGAACGGACTTAAACAGACTGCAGCAACGCAATGTCTCCACCATTAGTATAAAGGTTGGTACCGAACTACAAGAATTTGTTGTTTATGAGGAGAACCAGATAGAGCCATATGTTAACGGAACACCATCCTCCTGGGAAACATTCCTGACCGATGGAGATGTAGTCCGCTTCCAACTAGGCGGTAGAAAGCTCAAATTTGATCTGTACGTAATTGTGGAAGGTGACATTAGGCAAAAGCTTCCTCTGTCGCTTGTAGATGAAGAAGGACACATTGTAACAATGCCCGAAAGAGAAAAGGTTTACAGACTGTTCCCCAGCACTAAGGAAGAATTAGAAGATCTACTTTCACGCAAAGAGCACAAATTAGTGCGTCTAAGAGGGCACTCTTTAGTACAACCAGGTGCCTTGTATGAAAAAATAAATTACACCTTTGTAACTGTAACTATTAACGGTGGAACAAGCCTCCAGGTACCAGTGGATGAAAAAGAGACTGTGGCAGACCTATTAGCCTTTCTTTTAGACAAAGGCTTCATAGAATCCAGAGCGCTGTTCATAACTGACGGGCATAGAGAAATAGGGTATTCAGAACCTGTGGCACAGCTCTTGCAAATTATTATCGTCTACGATAAAATCCGTGGCTGATTAAGGACAGACCGTATTTGCCAGGATCGAAGATGATTTCCGATGCCCCAACAAACAGCATCCCACCACGTTTTAAAGCCTTAGCAAATTTTTGCCAAAGATATTCGTGCACTTCATGACCGAAGTAGATAACCACATTACGGCATAGAATTAAGTCCATTTCAGACACTGGGAAATCATCCCGAAGAAGATTGTGTTGTTCGAAAAGAACAAAAGTCTTTATGCGAGGATGTACGCGGTAGTTTCCCTCTTCTTCAGCGAAATACTTCATATAACGCTGAGGCATGTTCTTTATTTCGCTTTGTGTGTAAATACCAGCCTTAGCCCTCTCCAAAGCGCCTTTGTCGAAATCTGTAGCCCAGATAGGTTCATGGAAGACTTTGTGTTCTAAGAATACCATCGCCAATGAATAAGGTTCACATCCTATACTGCAACCAGCTGACCAGCTCTTAATTCGGCTTGACGGTAAAGACTTTAGTAGTTCCGTAAGCTTCTCCCAAAAAGGAGGATCTCTGAAAAACTCTGTGACGTTTATGGTAAGTTTGTCCAGAAACTCCTGGAACAATAAATCATCCTCAGCTAGACGCCTTCCCAGCTCGTCAATGGAACTTATCTTGTTCAGCCCCATGAAATAGGTGATTCTTCTGATGAGCGTGCTCTTACTGTAACCAGAAAGGTCCAGGTCACGGTGTTTTCTTAACAACGCAATGAGTGGTTCAAGGTTTACTTCCACCACTTGATGATCTCCTCAACACGGTAAGGCAAAGCTTCCAGATGATCAACAGCATCTGCCAATCCGTTCTTTACCACTTCACCAGGCATTCCCCAGACCATGGCACTTTCTTGTGATTCCGCCACAACTTTGCCACCCAATTGTTTGATGAGTCTGCTTCCCTCAAGTCCATCCTTACCCATGCCTGTAAGAACTACACCCAGCGTTTGAGTTCCATAGGCTTGAGCGGCAGAAGTAAAGAGCAGATCAGCAGAAGGTTTTACCCCATTAACAGGAGGGCCATCTATTATTTCAAGAACACCATCACTTACAACCCCATGCTTGCCCCCAGTAATCACATAAACCTTGTTAGATTGAAGCTCTACTTTTGAAGTAGCTTCCATTACATCCAACTTAGTTGTCTTACCGAGTTGCTCAGATAAGCTCTTTGTGAACAATGGGGGCATGTGCTGCGCTATAACCACGGGGACACTAACATACTCAAACTTGCCAAGAAATTTCCGAAGTGCTTGAGGACCTCCAGTTGACGACGCTATCACAACGATGCCTTTTGCTCTACCCGGACAGTTAACCAGCTCAGTCCCTGTTTTCGATTCTGTTATGTTAGCTTGCTTAAAAACCTTGTCAGTAGATTCGACAGGTTTCTTCGAAAGCAGAACCTCAATTTTAGAAACTAATTCTCGACTAAAGTCCTCTGCAAGCATACCATCCCAACCAGGCTTCAATACGAAATCAACGGCACCTTCTGAGAGAGCTTGGACAATTATATCAGCTCCCTCCAGGGCCAATGATAAAAACAGAATCACATAGCCTTTTAAACTATCCCTGCCCTTTCTGAGAATATC
>DMVM01000151.1 GCA_003476705.1 Coprothermobacter sp. | reverse complement strand
ATCTTCTATTTTTATGATGAACATGACCTTCCCAGTAGCACCAGTGGGCAAGCCACTAAAACTGTTGTAACTATCTGCCAGTTCCTTAGCTTTATCTAAGTTTTGACTCTGACTGGAGAAGGTTTCATACGCCTGATTTGCACCTTTTGATATCTCCCTGAGTCCTTTTGAGAGCTCACTCATGGGTGGTATGGTTTGTCCATTTATGGTTCCGCCTTTAACTAAGGTGTTAAGAGCCGTCTTTAGATCAAGCATGCCTTGGCTGAGCTCTCTTTGCATGGTACTAATACCAGTTTTTAGTTGACTGCTAACTTGTGCTATGGGTGGCAGTGTTTTACCCTCCAGTGTACCGCCGTTTACCACTATTCCCAGCGTGCTACGCATAGCCAGCAAGCCGATGCTTAGGTCATTTAACATTCCCATCTGGCTAGCGGTTTGCTGCAATGCTTGTGCCATCTGGCGGCTTCCTTGACTGAGCTGCGTAAGTGACTGCTTTAAGGTGGACAGTGGTGGAATGAATCCGGTGGGTAACGTTGCACCTTGGGTCATCGCTTGAAGCAGCATTTGCTGTTGTCCCATGAGTTGAAGCAGTTGCTCTTTGCCTGGGAGCTCAGGTTGCATTGCCAAGGCGTTGCTCACTTGCTGGTTTATGGCAAGGCTTTGAGATGCTAGTTCGGTGTAAGCACTGACCAATGTGCCCAATTGATCTAAAGCAGATGCCGTTTGCTGAAGGGGTTGCTCGAGGGCGCTTAATCCTTCGGCTGCCTTGGGAAGCATGGCAATCTGCTGGGGGTTAAGCTGCTGATACATTTGGCTCAGGATTTGCCCGTAGGCATCTAGCAGCAGAGTTACATTCTCAAGACTACTCAGGTCCACATCAGTTTGCACGGAATTAGCCATCATGGTTAATGCTTCACTGTAACCGTCGATGCCTTTTGCAATGCCTTCTAGTGCTTTTGACATGTCCTTCAGATTGGACATGTCAGGCAGTTCTATTGCCATGAGGGTGGGAACCACGCTTATGGATAAAGAGGGACTACTCTTTTTCATGGCTTCGTAACTTATCGTTGCTGTGGTTTTTTCACCCATTGCCTGCATTATCAATGTGGCCATGGCTTTTGACCCTACATAATTCACATTTCCGCTGCTCACTGTTACATCTTTTACAGAAGGGCCATCCAAGGTAATACTGACATTCACCAGCCATGGTAAATAAACGTCTCCTTGTTTGTAGTAGTTGAAGAATTCCACGCCAATTTCCACGCTTCCCGTGGCCTGTTCCAAGTCACTTAACTTTGCAGCTTTACCATTTATTAGGACGTTTAGTTTTAAAGAGAATGGAAGCTCCTTTTGAAGATCGGTTCTATAGAAAACATCAGCTACGCCGCTGGATTGTCCTTGTATGGTTAGACCCATGTCACTTTGAGTAATAGTGGCATCACCGATGAGAATCTGTGGCGATGCTCCTCCGTCGATGGGATCTAGGATGTTGAATGGTCCTTCTCCTTCCACTCTGAGCCAGTCCACTGCAATGACTTTCTTAACTTCGCCTTCGCTGTTTTGAATTACATACACGTTTTCGTAATCAGACACTGTGGGTGCCGCATTAGCATTTAGCGGCAAAAAGGCCAGTGCGACTATGGCCATAAGTGCTATTAGCTTTTTGCATTTCATGCTTTCACACTCCTTCCAAAAAGGATGTGCTGGAGTACTTTAAAAACGGTGGGAAGTAAGAACACCGTTATTAATCCAGAGATGAGGGCTCCTCTGGCTAATCCACCCATAATCTGGGTCAGGCCTGGAATGTCGCTGAGAATGGCAGAAGGCAAACTCATCAGGAAAAACGTTCCGGCACTCACAAATATGGATGGAGAAACACCCCTAATGGTTTCATCCAATGGGTTTTCAGTTTCTTTTCTTACTGCTTCTTCAAAACGTGTGGCAGACAGCACGGCGTAGTCAATGGTGGAACCTAGTTGTACTGTGGACAGTGTGATGGGTACCATGAAGGTGACTGCTTGGAACCATCCAGCTGCCCACAGGTTAAGTTGGACGGCGGCTTCGATTATTAATATGAGGACCAACGATAGCCACACGTTTCTAAAACCAACTAGCAGAATAACGAATATGAAAAGTAATGTCAGCCAGCTGGTCTTTGTGTTGTCTTCCATGCTTATGCGTTTTATGTCATCGATGGCGATGGACAAGCCGGTTACATAGTTGTTTCCAGGAAGAGAAGCAAGGATGTCCTCAATTTCTTTTCTCAACTCTTCAGCTTCAAGCGTATCGGGTTTCACCTTCGTGTTTACAACGGCATAAACGTATTGGTCGTTGGAGAAAGAGCTAAGTACTGAAGAAGGAAGCATCTCCTGGGGTATGGCTTGGTCCAGCATGGTCGCAGGATTAAGCACACTTTGCACTAAACTGAGTTTGTTGATTGCTTTAAGGGCTTGGGTGTAGTTTGAGTTTTTGTCAAGTAGCACCATCCAGGTATCGTAGTTCTGGAACTCTTTTTGGTATTCCTGCTGCACCTTCATGCTCGTAAGCTGGCTTGGTATGAATACATCGTTGGCGTAAGTGATTTCTGTGCGGCCACCACCCCAGAACCCCAAAATTAGTACGATGAGTAACACTGCAAAGAGCGGTGCTACGGCTTTCTCTACGCTGGCCGCAATATTTGCCACGATGTTTTCCAGATTAAACGTTTTCCAGGTTAGTTTTCCTTCAAAGGTGAGAAGTAGTGCAGGAAGCAGAGTAATGCTGACAAGGAAAGACATTGCGACCCCGCGAAGAAGCAACCATCCAATATCCTGGCTTATGGTCAAGGTGGCGAAGGTCAGGGCAGAGAATCCTGCCACCGTGGTTAGGGCTGACAAGGAAATAGCTTTTATGGTAGCTACTAATGCTATCTCCATGCTTTCACTGTCAGGGCGAGTTTTTCTTTCTTCTTCGTACCGGTGATACAGAAAGAGAGCATAGTCATAGGAGACAGCGAGTTGAAGCACTTCTACTATGATGGTAACCAAATAGAACGTGCTTTGATTAAGGAGCCCAGAAATACCTAAATTGAGTAATACACCAGCTGCCATGGAAACTACAATGAGAACGGGAGTAAGGGGCTTATCGAAGTAGAACAACAAAAACAGAAACACAAAGAGCAGACCCAGTCCGAAATAAAGCATTGGCTTACCCGAGAAGTATTTTTCCACTTCCTCCAACTGTATATCGCTGGAGATAATATGAGCGTTAGTGGGTAGGAAGCTTTTAAGCTCATTTGTAATTTGGCTAACCTCTCCTGTGGTAGCTGTAGTTTGAATTACTACATTGAAGTTATTTCCTTTTACCCAATTGCTGGCTTCTTCTGGATAGAGTTCTTGTGGTGTGGCAGGGTCAACCACAGTTCCCAACCAAGATACGTTAAGTACTTTTGGTATTTGCTTTATCTTGTCTACGGCTGCAGCTACGTCTTTTAGGGTTCCATCTTTCCAGTATATGGTGATGGATTCTCCGACTTGCATCTGGTCACTTAGTATTTGCATAGCTTCAATGGAAGGTACATCCTTAGGTAGTGCACTAGTAATGTCGTAGTTCATCGCGCGGTTTTGCATCGCAAAGAATGAGAGTACGGCCAATATCAAATACACTGCGATTACCCATTTACGATTCTTAACAACAAAACGAGCGAAACCTTGCAACGTATCACCTCCTAAGTGTCTTGTGCCAATAGTAAACCATTAGTTCCCTTTTTTTATACCCAGTTATTCAGGACGCTAAGCTCAAAAAAGAGGCTAATCGAAAAAATGGGTTTTAATTAATTTTCGATGGGCCCTGTAGTAGTGCCAATGGAGTACCAATACTAAGAAGGTGTTGACGGAGCTAACCCAAAAAGCTGTAGAAGGCGATACTGTAAGAACAATGAGAAGAAAATAAAGCATGGGTGCATAGAACAGCCACTGAGCAAGGCTATTCAAAATGAAAGGCAGTTTTGTGTTGTTGTACGCTTGGAAGTAGCTTATGAAAATAGAAGTGATATAACTCATTAGCGGGACAAAAGCCATAATCCTTAGAGCTAAAACTGCTAATGGTACCAAGGTAGGGTCTTTTATCCGGAACAAACTCAGCAGGCTGCCAGGTAAAACGAGGCATATGATGGCAAAGGCACCTAAAAGGTACACGCCTATCTCAAGGCAGTAATCCACAAATGCTTTAACTCGATCATGTAGCTTTGCACCTACATTTTGAGCCATGATGGGTGTGGACATGAGGGAAATGGAAAAAACAACGGTGTTGGGTATTTGCACGATGCGGTTGAACACTTGATAGGCGGCAAAAACCGGTATGGACACGGCATTTATGATTCTCTGTGTAATTACGCTGACTGCGACTGTAGAAAGATTATTTAGTCCAGCATAAAAACCTACACGGAACACTTCTGCTCCTACTTCTGTAAACCTTATCTGTCTAAAAATATTTGTGGGTAGTTCGTACCTTGGTGTTGCAATAAACATGAAGGCTGCAATGTCCGATACTATCCAGCTGATTAGAAAAGCCCATCCAGCTCCGGCAAGATTAAGTTTAGGAAAGATCCAAAAACCCAGGATTAGAAAGAAATCCAAGCTGATATTCAGTGCAGTTTGCAATATCATAAACCACATGGCCCAGATGGTTTGTCCAGTAGCTCTGAAAAACGTATAAGAAGAATAGCCAGCCATGGAAAAGGGAATGCCAAGTAAGTAAGGCAAGGCATAGCCCTTCGCGTGTAACATGATTTGTGGTTTCGCTCCAAGCACCTTAAGAAGTGGCTCCAGAAAGGGTAGGCAGAGCAGTACCAAAATAAGTGCTCCGAAAAACTTACCGTAAGTTGTTTCTTTTAAAGCCAGCCTGGCTTTTTCGTATTCTTTCTTGCCTAAGTAGTTCGCCATAACGATTACGGACCCCGTGCCCCATACTTCGTTGTAAACGAAGATAAGGCTGACCAGCATACCCACAATGCCCACAGCAGCTATGGCGTTCGTCCCTAAGTCTGCGATAAGCGCTAATTCTATTGCAGGAAGTGCGTTAGAAAGCAATGAACCCAACATGTTGGGTAGTGACATTGACCAGATTACTTTCTTGGGGTCACCTTGAAGCATTTTCTCTTGTGCACTCATAGAAGTAGTCTATCATGCCAAGCATGGGAAAAGCAGGTATGGTGTTCCATGGATGAGTCTACGGATTCAATGGAAATTGGTACTCTTTTCATGGATTGCAGTTTCTTATCAGTGAGTGCTGATGAAGCTCATTTCCTTGGAGGAGTAAGGATATAACGTGGGTAAAATGTTTGTGTGTATGTGTACGGTCATTTGTTTCACTGCACGCAGTGTTTAGCTTTATCTTTAGTTAAACAATAAGAAAGGAGTTATGCCTTCTGGAGGTTTCATCAATAAGGGGTTTGGCTTCTTACAGAGAAGTCATAAAGCGCTCTGAGTTCATAGGTTACGCAAAAGCCGTTTTTACCGAGCAGGAAGTGCATGAGTTTCTGCAACAGGTAAAGTCAGAACATCCGAAAGCTACACACTGGGTGTGGGCATATAAGATAGGGGAGATTATGTTCTCCAGTGATGCAGGGGAGCCCAGTGGAAGTGCAGGGTTACCAATTCTAAATGCCATTAGGAGTAGTGGACTAGATTATGTCATGGTAATTGTAGTTAGATATTTTGGTGGTGTGCTTCTTGGCATTAAGGGTCTCATTTATGCCTATAACTCGGTAGCAAGAAAGACCCTAGAACTTGCAAACAAAGGCAAGGTAGTGCGTCAGCGTTATGTAACAATGGAGCTGAGTTATGAGGTGTATGAAAAACTATATGAAGATTTAGCATGTCTTGTCAGTGAACCAGACATTCGTTTTCAGGAGCAGGTAATCATGTGTGGGTGGGTGGACATGGCACGCAAAGAGGAATTAGAACACTTAATGGCTCAGCGAGGCATGTCACTGCAGTGGGGACATGATGAAAGAACAATAGTGGCTTGAGTTTTATTTAACAAGCAGGTAAAGTACTTCTCCCAACAGGCCACTTAGGAGCAAAATAAGGGCACTATTCAGCTTTGTTTTTTGTTTCAATAAAAGCGCGAAGAGGAAAATACCTACCCCGTAGTAATCAATTATTGAGGAACTTAGTATGCTCAATGTGGCTGCTATTACCAGTCCGAAAGTCAAGGGTGTTATGTTATCAAAAAACATGTCCAAGAACACGGGATTCACTCTGGTAAG
>DMVM01000113.1 GCA_003476705.1 Coprothermobacter sp. | reverse complement strand
GATGGGACTCGAACCCGCAACCTGCTGATTACAAGTCAGCTGCTCTGCCAATTGAGCTACGTCGGCATGTATGGCGGAGCTGACGAGAGTCGAACTCGCGATCTCCTGCGTGACAGGCAGGCATGTTAGGCCACTACACCACAGCTCCGTATTTGTTTTCTCACAGAAGATTTATAAAATTGGTGACCCGGACGGGACTCGAACCCGTGTTACAGCCTTGAAAGGGCCGTGTCTTAACCGCTTGACCACCGGGCCACTAAAAGTAAAACCTGTTGCTTCACACTTCAAAAATGGTCGGGGCAACAGGATTCGAACCTGCGACCCCCTGGTCCCAAACCAGGTGCGCTACCAAGCTGCGCTACGCCCCGCCGCAATATACTGACCAATTATAGCATGCACAACGTCTCGTGGTCACTGGGACCATAAGAAACCCACTGTATTTTTGCACCCACAGCGCCTTCAACGGTCTCCATAAAGGAGAACAAATTTGCATTAAGTTTACCCTCGTTCAACACGCTTCCCCATCCATCACACCATTCCACAACAGGCTTTACCAGCTGCAAAGCTCCTTGGCTAAAATCAAACCAGTCGCTGTATCTTTGTCCATCTACTTCATAGGACGTTACCAATCCCACTTTATCCAAACCTGACAGTACGTCTACCTTAGTCAAGAAAACCTTGTTGCATCCCGAAACCCGTACAGCATACCGCAGTGCAACTAAATCCAGCCAACCTACCCTACGCGGCCTTCCCGTAGTCGTTCCAAACTCTGCTCCTTGTTCTCTGATATAATCTGCGGTCTCTCCAAAAACTTCAGAAGGAAAAGCACCATTACCGACACGCGTTGTATAAGCCTTGCTAACGCCTATTATGTCACCAATCTCCCTTGCGTTAAAACCCGAACCAGCGTGAACACCGTTCGTGAAAGTATAGCTGGACGTGACAAACGGGTAGGTCCCAAAATCCAAATCCAGTAGAACGCCCTGAGCAGCTTCAAACAGTATTCGTCGTCCTTCCAAATGCGCTTCATGCAGTACCCTATAATCATCGCCCACATATGGTGAAAGCACTTCTTTCCAATGGTTTACATCGGGCTGAATCCACTCCACATCCAAGCTTTCTACCAATCTTCGAATCTCATTTAGCTTTTCTTCTAGACCGTCTTGAAAAAGGTCGCCCACTCGAACTCCGAATCTAAAAGCCTTAAAGGCGTATGCAGGACCAATACCTCGACCAGTAGTCCCAACTTTGTCACCCTTAAGACTTTCCAACTTCTGGTCCAGCAGTTTATATGAAGGAAGTATGAGATGCGCTCTGTTCGAGATAACGATCTTTTCATCGCCACTCAACTGGCGCAGCTCTTCTTCTAAAGAAGATGGATTAAGTACTACTCCACTTCCAATAACCCCTAAGCAGCCCCTTAGTACTCCGCTTGGGATCACATGAAATTTATATGTACTCCCTTGGTGAACAACGGTATGTCCAGCATTGTCCCCACCGTTGAACCGAGCTACTACGTCGTAGTTTTTGGAGATGTAATCCACAGCTTTTCCTTTTCCTTCATCTCCCCACTGAAGTCCACAAACTAAGTCCGCACTCACATACATCTCTCCTTTATGGTATCAGCAACTACTAGGCCCGCCATGGCAGCTTGGAATAATCCTCTGGTTATTCCTGCTCCGTCACCTGCCATGAAAAGGTTAGAAATCTCTGATTCTAGCACACCGGAAATCTCAGGCCTCATGGAGTAAAACTTTACTTCCACACCATATAACAGCGTATCTCGGCTACCAACACCTGGAGCAAACTGGTCAAGTACTTGTAAGAACTCGATGATGCTTTCTAAGTGTCTTCTAGGAAGCACAGCGTTTAGATCTCCAGGAATAGAATCCTCCAGTGACGGTTTAACAATACTACGTTTAATACGCTCAGGAGTGGAGCGATGACCATTTACTAGGTCGCCGAAACGCTGCACGATGATACCGTCACTTAGTAAGTTAGCCAGCTTCGCGACGTGTTTCCCGTAAGCAACTGGATCTTTGAATGGCTCTGTGAAATAAGTACTGACCAAAACAGCGAAATTCGTATTAGGAAGGAGCTTCTCTTTATAGGAATGCCCATTAACGGTAATGACGTCATCCAAATGTTCCTTAACCACTTCACCACCTGGATTCATGCAAAACGTCCTTACTTTATCTTCAAAAGCCTTGGAGTAGTATTCTAGTTTCACCTCATAAAGTACGTCTGTCATGGGCAAAAGTACCTCGGCAGGAACCTCCACCCGTACTCCCAAGTCCACTGGGTTAGTGCCGAAATGCAGGCCCAATCTACCCACCCAGCGTGTCAAATCATCAGCTCCGCTCCTTCCAACAGCTACTACCACATAATCAGCTTTAAGAAAATCGCCGCTACTGGTCTTCACACCGACAACCTTCTCTTCTTCGGTGAGTATGTCCTCCACTTCAGTGCCAAAGATAACATTCACACCCCGACTCCGCAGAGTGTCGTACATGTTTGCAAGTACCTCTTTAGTTTTATCGGTGCCCAAATGAATGATTGGGAAAGTGATAAGCTTCATTCCAAGAAGGCGAGCTCTTTTATGCCAGTCATCTACTTCAGGCCTCTCAGCCACATTGTCAAGTTCTTTTGGAGCACCGTGGTCGTAGAAGTACTTAAGCACTTCTGGAACAAAGCTTCCAAAACGCTGTTCTCCCAGAATATCATTGAGGAAACCACCGATTTCGCCTGTAATATTCAACTTCCCATCACTGTAAGCACCTGCACCGCCCCAACCACTTATCATGGAACAGGGCTCACAGTTTACACATTTGCCGTTAAGGAGAAGTGGGCAGTAACGCTTATCAATGGGTTTGCCCTTTTCAATAATGGTTATATCTTCACCGCTAAGCACTTCTGAAAGGCGAAGTCCACAAAAAATACCAGCAGGCCCAGCCCCAATGATGACTACCTTGCTCATTTCACACTTTTTCGCTTTCTGTTTTTATCCCCTGCAATAAGGACTTTAAAGAATCTCGCATAATCTTTCTCGCCATGGGTCCTAAGAAATCTCTCAAAGCTGGCATAGCGAGCTCAAAATCCACATCCAGATGTACTTTAGTCGTTCCATCAGTTTGAGGTTCTACAATCCACTTCCCCTCAAACTTTTTCATGGCTCCTTCTACCAACTTGTATTCCACTCTTCTCTCTTCGTCGAAAAACGTGTCACGTTCTGTCCATTGCAGCGTAAATGACTGCACTTTTGATACCCATTTAGTCACCGTATAACCTGGTCCATTTTCCAAAACTGTTACTTCTTTTAGAGAAGGTATGAATTCAGGATAACGTCCCATGTCCTTCACAATCTGGTAAACCTTGTCAGCAGGAGCATTGATGCCTATCTCTTCCTCCACTAGCATGTCTATTTACACCTCCAAATCCTTGGCCAGTTTGTCAAGTTTGGCCAAAGCTTTCTGAAAAGCATTCACAAGCCACTGAATTTCTTCATCACCAATAATAAGAGGTGGCTCTATGCGAATAACCCTTGGATTATTTAAGGTGTAAGCTACCAAAGTCTTTTCTTCCAGCATAAAACCCATCATGGGCAGTCCATAACCTTCCTCCATCATTTCCACACCGATGAGTAGTCCACGTCCACGTACTTCCTTTATGAGATGCGGGTATTTCTCAGCTTCGCTCCGCAGAGCGGAAAGCAACTTCTCTCCCGTGCTATGCGCGTTATTCCAAATCTGTTTACCAAGTATTTCATCCACAGCTGCTATACCCGCACTGGTAGCAAGAGGATTTCCCCCAAAAGTGCTTTCATGAATGAGTGGATTGTCAATAAAGCCCTGCCATGCTGTCTCCGTAGCGCCTACTGCACCGATGGGCACAACTCCACCACCCAATGCCTTACCTAAGCAGACAATATCAGCTCTTACATCTTCCCATTCTTCAGCCAACAGCTTACCTGTTCTACCCATGCCGGTTTGAATCTCATCTAAGATAAGGAAGCAGCCTGCCTCATCACAGAGTTGCCTTACCGTCTTAAGGTAACCAGGCGGAGGCACATTCACCCCACCTTCACCCTGTATCGGCTCAACGATAACGGCAGCCACTGTATTGTCCAGAGCATTTGCTAAAGCCGCTGCATCGCCAAAGGGAACAATTTTCACCCCGGGAAGCAAAGGTTTAAAAGGTTCTTTGTAAACATCTCTTCCAGAAACAGAAAGGGCACCGAACGTTACACCGTGGTAAGCATTAGTCATCCCAATAAAGGTTGTTTTACCCGTCGTCAGCCTAGACAGTTTCAAGGCTGGCTCTACAGCCTCTGAACCCGAATTAAGAAACATAAAGTACTGGTAGCCTGTTGCCTCAGAAAGCTTTTCCCCAAGCTCAGCTTCGCAGCTGTTAATGAATATTTTCGAAGCCAGCGGCATTTTATCTAGTGTTTCTTTGACTTTCTCGATGACTTTGGGAGGTCTATGTCCCAAAGCAAAAACACCGTATCCACCTACCGCATCTAAATACTTATTTCCGTCAGCATCCCAAACATAGGCACCCTCAGCTTTGTCATCCACAGCAGCTAAGCCGCCCAGCTGCAATAAGTCAGCTAACCCAGGATTTATGTGATCGTGATATTTCTGGAGAATTTCGTCCGGATTCAAGGTGAAGCCACCTCCAAAAAACAAATGGTCGGGGCGGGCGGACTCGAACCGCCGACCACTCGCACCCCAAACGAGTGCGCTCCCACTGCGCTACGCCCCGCAGCTGTTATTATAGCACAGGCGAAGCCTTCGCCACGGCTTCGCTTAGTAAACCCAAGAAGAGTGGATGAGGTACCATGGGTCTGGATTTAAACTCGGGGTGGTACTGTACCCCCACATAAAACGGATGATCTTTCAGCTCCAGAACTTCTACCAAGTCTTTCGGTTCATACAGACCTGAAACCTGAAAACCGTTATTTTCAAATGCTTCTCTAAATTCATTGTTGAATTCGAACCGATGCCTGTGTCTTTCAAATACCACTGGTTTGTTGTAGAGGGCGTGAACTCGTGTCCCTTCAACCAATGTACATGGATAAGCTCCAAGCCTCATACTTCCTCCTAAGTCTCTGACCCGCATCTGTTCAGGAAGCAAACTGATTACAGGATATGTAGCATGTGGATCAAATTCAGTGCTGTTAGCTTCCTTTAACCCCAAAACGTTACGAGCAAACTCAATGGACATAACCTGCATTCCCAAGCACAGACCCAAAGTAGGCATCTTGTTCTCCCGAGCGTACCGCAGCACCTTAACCATGCCTTCAATGCCCCTAGCCCCAAACCCTCCAGGAACTACAAGAGCATCCATGTTACTGAGTTTTTCGCTTAGTTGCTCATCATCACATTTCTCCAGCTCGTCTGACGACATTAGATATACGTGAGCCCCTACTCCCAGTTTCATAGCAGCATGCCTTATTGCCTCTATAACCGATAAGTAAGCATCAGGAAGTACCACATACTTCCCTACAAGCGCCACTTTTAGTGTCCTTTCAGATTGCATAGACAACATTTCTTTCCACTTTTTCAAATCCGCCTCTGTTGTAGTACCGAACAGCCTTTCTTC
>DMVM01000155.1 GCA_003476705.1 Coprothermobacter sp. | reverse complement strand
CACGCTTTAACGCTTACATCCATCGTCATTGATGTTGCAGTAACCGCCATGGCTTTAAGTATTGCACTTTGGATCCACAAACATTTTGGTACCTTTGACATGAATAAGGTGAGGAGGCTGAAAGGATGACCTGGCAAGCATATCAACCGGCAGCTTTATTAATTGGTATACCTTTGGTCGTTGCTTTCTTGCTTCCTTTTATAAACATGCTCTTCGGAAAAAGGAAGGTTGTTCCGACCTTTGTGGGCGTAGGTCTTGCATTGTTCCAATTACTATTTGGATTTCTTGTGGTGTTGCCAAAGGTTTTGGATAAACCCATCTTTGTATTTATGTCAGGGTTTAAACCCCCTCTGGGAATTGCTCTTTGGATAGATGTTTTCGGTGCTGGTCTGAGTATGTTGTTGTGGTTTATTGCTTTAGCTGCATTCATATATAACCTTTCCTACCTTCATGTGCATGATGAGATGCGGTTCGTCATACTTACCATACTCATGGTGACGGGAGCCACGGGCGTCTCTCTTACGAGTGATTTGTTTAACATGTACGTGTTCTTAGAAATTGCAAGTATTAGTGCCTACGCTTTAGTCAACGCGTACAGGACTGCAGAAACTGCGGAAGCGAGCATGAAGTACCTAATTCTTGGTTCAGTAGCTACTTCATTTGTTCTATTTGCTTTGATATTGATCTACCAAGGAACTCGTTCGCTGAACATGTGGGATATCTCCTTTAAGATTGGTTCCATGCCTACGGGCACCCTTTGGCTAGCGATTGCTTCCCTCTTTGTGGGTTTTGGTGTGGAAGGAGCAATCTGGCCTCTTAACAGTTGGCTCCCAGATGCTCACCCAGCTGCGCCGGCTTCCATTTCCGCTCTACTTTCAGGTGCAGTAATCAAGATAGGCATTCTAGCTATGGTCCGTTTCATGTACATTGTATTTGCTCCTGTTATAGCTACAACCAACCAGTTCTCAGTGTTTCTCATGGTTATCGCTGCATTGACTGTATTAGTGGGAGAAATTGCGGCATACAGACAGCAGGACGTAAAAAGGCTTTTAGCCTTCTCTTCTACAGCGCAAGTTGGTTATATGGTCCTTGGCATTTTTTCAGGGAGCCCCATTGGGTTTGTGGGCGGCATATTGCATCTTTTTGGGCATGGGTTGAGTAAGGCTCTGGCGTTCTTACTTACTGGAGAAATTACGGATAAAGTACCAGATAGGGATCTAAACAAAGCTGGAGGCGCCTTAAGTGGAATTAGTGTTGCCTATTCGAACTTGCTTTCCGTGCTCGGCCTTTCAAGCATGCCTCCTTTCATAACATTCTTCTCGAAGCTGTTCATATTGATGGGATTAATACAAAGACAATTCTACTGGGCAGCAGCAGTGTTAGCCATTGGCAGCATAGTGGAAGCGAGCTATTACGGCTCTTACTTGGCAATTACTAGTGGCTCTTCTCTGAAGTGGGATCGTGTGAGCTGGCGCACTGTTGGTTATATTCTGCTGGCTTTCGGTCTTATAGCTATTTCGTTCTCAGCGCCGTTCGTGGGTAGTTTTTCTCAGGGATTGCTCAATTTTACCGCCGGAACTCAAATGGGTTTTGATCATGCAGGTTTTAATGTTGCTAAATGGCTCATTAACAACGGTTGGATGTGGTTATGCATTGTTGCCTTGTTCATTTTAGCCAATCTGAGTTTGCACGCTGTTGGTTATGCAGGTTTGCTGATTTCGGCGCTTGTACTAGTTTTCCCACAGAACGCGGCTGAGCTCTTAGGGCTGAGTGCTGGTACTGTTACGTCTACGATTCTCTTAGGGCTTTTGTCTGTGGGAGCAGCTGTGCTTAGCATGATATGTCTCTCAGGAACAGGTTGGGGTAAAAACAAGAGCTTCCAAATAAACGCTGCTTTGCTTGGTTTTGTCAGTCTTCTTTGGTTGATTTCGTCAAACACTTTGCTCAGCACACTAGTAGCCTGGGAGGTTCTGAGCTGGAGCGGTCTCATGATGGTGGTAGGAGAAGGCAACAGAGAATTAGCTTCCTCGTACTACGGCTGGGCTATGGCTTCTGGGTTGGCATTCATGTTTGCAGTGGCGGGTCAGGCTTTAGGTCAGAACTGGTGGCTCTTTGCACTAACTCTCGGCGTATTGATAAAACTTGGTATGTTTGGTTTCCACGGTTGGATGATAAGGGTGTATGGCGAAAGCTCTCCAGTAGTGGGAGCAGTCTTTAGCGGAATCCTGTCTTTAGGAGCGGTGGTGGTTACGTTTAAGTATGGCGTGGAGACCTATCTTATGTTTCCTGTGGTCATTCTAGCAGGGGTCCAAATTATCTATGGTGGACTTATTGCTTTGGGCAAGGAGAGCCTTCGTGAGATATTGGCTTATTCATCTTTGTCAAACATGGGCTTCTTAATAATTGCTATCTTCTTAAGTTCAAAAGCTCTTCAGGGAACAGGTTTAGGTTCCAATGCCATAGTCAGCTATGCTCCATTTATTTTTGCCGTTGCCTATGCGCTTTTCGAATCTGTTCTGTTCCTGGGCACCAGCTACCAAAGGAGCAACAAAGGAGTTTTACT
>DMVM01000141.1:2473-4491 GCA_003476705.1 Coprothermobacter sp. | reverse complement strand
TCGATATCGCCTTTTAGAGCTGGCTCTGGACCAGGAAGAAATGTCCATGAGTCAAAACATGCAGTTACTACTTTTCAGTGTGCAGGAGAAAATGGAGGAGCTTTTGGAACGTCTTGTCCGTGATGTGGATGCAGTTGTGGATGAGTTTACGGGAAAAGGTACCAGTGGTAATAGAACTGTTGGAAGGGCTGGAGATAAGAGAGATATTTTTATCAGAGCTTTGCAGAATATTGAGTGCGCTATTCCGGACAATTCCTACGAAAGAGTTCGCCTTGTACTGTACGCCTGCAATGAAGGACCTGAACAGATTCTTGGTAGTTACGGTATTCCTCAAACTGTTGATGATTTAACCGACTACTTGAGGGGAGCTGCTTTAGGCGACAAAGGGGAAGTTTCTGAAGGTCAAGAGGATGCGTTAAGGGAATGGAGCAAAGCCATCACTGAAAACGAAGTGGGTAGTGCCACTGTGTTTGCTTTTATAAGGCGGCTGAAATTGGCGAAAAAGGAGGGCTTGTCAAAGCTGTGGAGAGCTTTTCCTCATACCCTACAAGGAGAGGTTACCGAAGCTCCCAGTTTTAACTACAGTGTTGGACGTGCATGGGACAGACGAGGAGGTATCACAGTCATCGATCTGTCGAAACTTCATTCCTCCATGCAAGCATTTGTAGTGGGAGCAGTATTAAGGCAGGTTTTGGAGGCGAAAATGGCTCATCCAAAAGCCACGGAGGAGCCTGTTTTCATTTTCCTCGATGAACTGAACAAATACGCGCCGAGAACAGAAGGCGGAGCCATGGTGAAGCTGTTTAGAGACGTCGCAGAAAGAGGCCGGTCTTTTGGCGTAATCTTAGTGGGTGCAGAGCAAACTGCATCTCAGGTGGATTTTCGCGTGGTTACGCAGAGTTCTACCACTGTTGTTGGCCACCAAAAGGCAGCAGAGCTTAGCCACGACGAATACAAGCATCTATTACCACGGCAGCGAGAGATGGCTTCTTCGGTTGGTCCTGGTGTAGTATTTGTTGATCAGCCGTTTCTAAGGGTGCCCATCATGGTAAAGTTTCCTATGACCAGATGGTCTACGAAAGAAACTAAGGTTACGACGCAAGGGTTTGGCTTAACTGACATTTTTGGATAGAATGCTGTAGAAAGAGAACATATAGGAGAAACCGCAAAGAGAGCAAAAAAGGAGAGTGAAAAGACATATGAACGCTGATCTCCATGTTGAACTGATTAAAGAAATACCTGAACCTCAGAAGGTTACTAATTGGAACGATTTTTTGGAAGGTGCTGAAAGCTTCATGACAGGCTTAGAGGCTCGGTACGAGGAAGAAGGCTTGTACTTCAGTGCTGAGATGCGTCTTTATTCGGGTATGGAAGCTGGCGATCTAATCATGGCTTCTACTCTTTATGAAGTGGAGTTGGTCAAGGCTAAAGATTTAGTCCTTGCTTTAGATGCTTGGGCAAGAGAAAACGGGTTTACCCTGGGAGAAGTTTCTCTGGAATTCCGTAGCGAACAAGATGTGACACCCAGATTGAACATACCGCGGCTGCTAGCTGAAACAGGGGTGAAGATGGAAGTGGAAAAAGGCAAAATTGCTCTGGTTTTCACTCCTGGCTCCATGAAAGATTTTTCTTCCCTGTTCACCATGGTGGTTGAAGATCTTACTAAATGAAGAATAAGCGCATATGATGTCAGAGTAGATCAGGCGCTATGGCTAAGGCGGAGAGATTACTTTGGAGATGATGTTAGAAACACCACGTCCGTCGCTGTCTACGGCGTACACCGTTACATTCATGTTGCTGCTTCTTTCTGTAGGCAGCCGGGTGAATTTATAACTGAAAGTGCCGTTAAAATCTGTTCTAAGTACCATGATCAGTCGGTTATTCGACCAAAATGTGACGTAATAGGCTCCGCCCTTGTTATCTTTAGTCACTTTGCCGCTAAACACTACCCAATCAGCTTTTATTTCATCGGCCGTGGGGTAACTAAGCTGTAGTGACAACGTTTTTGACGCAGTGGT
>DMVM01000141.1:0-2439 GCA_003476705.1 Coprothermobacter sp. | reverse complement strand
TTCTTTGACAACGGTTACTGTTTCTACTACTCTTTCTGGAACACAGGTGGAACTGTTAATGTTTGGTCTGCCGGCAAGGATGAGCAGTGCTCCCAAGAAGAGCCCTATGGCGAAAAGCAAAACGCCCGACACGGTTTTTCTGTTTTGTGGACGCTCAGGATAATACATGTATTCTATTTTATCAGAATTCCACCCTTTGCGTTGTAAAATTTAGCCATGGAGCGCATTAGGGTGGTTTTAGCTACTGGGAATCTGGGTAAGGTCCGTGAGATTTCTCAGTTAATAGGTGACGTTGTGGAGTTGATTCCTTACGAGGGTGCATTACCTGAAGAGACTGGAACTACTTATGCTGAAAATGCTTTCATAAAAGCAAAAGCTGCATTTGATAAGTACAATTTACCTTCATTGGCTGACGATTCAGGATTGGAAGTAGACTTCCTCGGAGGTCAACCTGGTGTTCACAGTAATAGGTTCCTGGGTCTAAAATCGGATCAAGAGAAATACATGAGAATATTGAAGCTTTTAAAAGGTGTGCCTTGGCAGGAGAGAACAGCTCGTTTTCGTTGTTTGGTTTGTTATGTGGATAAAACTGGAACTGCTCATTACTTCGAAGGAGTAGCAGAAGGTTATATAGCAACTGAGCCAGCTGGTGAAGGCGGATTCGGCTACGATCCTGTTTTCTACTACCCTCCGCTTCAAAAAACCTTTGCGCAGCTCCCAGCACAGGTCAAGAATCAGATAAGCCACCGGAGCCAAGCATTTCTCAGGTTTAAGCAGTATTACTTGAGCACAATTGAAAACATACGAACAACCCAACGAGGAGGAGAAAATAAACATGAATGATGGAAAACTGGAAGCACAGTACGATGCCACTGCTGAACTTAAATGGGCAAAAAAGTGGAAAGAAGATAAGGTTTTCCACAGTGAGATTGACAAAGCCAAGCCGCGTTTTAGTATCGTCATACCTCCTCCAAACGTGACTGGTTCACTGCACATTGGGCATGCATTGGACTTGTCGCTGCAAGATGCCGTTGTGCGTTACAAAAAGATGAACGGGTTCAATGTCTGCTGGGTTCCAGGCACTGATCATGCAGGCATAGCAACTCAGAACGTTGTGGAGCGTGCTTTGCTTCAGCAAGGCATCCGTCGTCAGGATTTGGGACGAGAGGCTTTCTTGGAAAAGGTTTGGGAATGGAAAGAGCTTTATGGTAATACCATTTTGGATCAGATAACGCGACTGGGATGCGGCGTAGATTGGGACAGACTGCGTTTTACCATGGACCCGATGTGTGCCAGAGCCGTACGGCGGGCATTTAAAGAGCTCTTTGATAGAGGTCTCATTTACAAAGGGCACTACATGATCAATTGGTGTCCACGTTGTGGAACAGCCATTTCGGATTTGGAAGTAACATATGAAGAGGAAGATTCCTATTTGTGGTTTATCAGATATCCCTTTGAAGACCAAAAGGGTTTCATGGTTGTGGCCACGACTCGTCCGGAAACCATGTTGGGAGATACTGCCATTGCTGTGCATCCCGAGGATGAACGTTATAAGAATGTTGTTGGAAAGAACGTCATTCTTCCATTGGTGGGAAGAAAAATTCCTGTCATTGCGGATGAAAGTGTGGATCCGGAATTCGGAACCGGAGCAGTAAAGGTTACACCTGCTCACGACCCAACCGACTTCGCTATTGGTCAAAGGCATAACCTTGAACCCATTCAGGTTATCGGGCTTGATGGTTCAATGACTGAGGAAGCAGGCATTTTTAGTGGTATGGACCGGTTTGATGCTCGCAAGCAAATCGTGCAAGCACTTGAAGAGCAGGGCTATCTTGAAAAGGTAGAACCTTACAAGCATGCCGTGGGCCATTGTCAGAGGTGTCACACTGTGGTGGAGCCCATGCTTTCTGACCAATGGTTTGTTAAGTTAACAGCCATGGCTGATGAAGCAAAGCGTGTGGTGGAAACAGCTGAAGTGCAAATCATCCCAGAGCGCTGGATAAAGGTGTATCAGGATTGGATGGACAACATACGTGATTGGTGCATATCCAGACAAATTTGGTGGGGACACCGGATTCCTGTTTATACTTGTGAAGAATGCGGGTACGTATTTGCCAGTGAAGAGGAAACAGTGGAGCAGTGTCCAAAATGTGGTGGGCCCGTAAAACAAGAAAATGACGTGCTGGACACGTGGTTCAGTTCTTCTTTGTGGCCCTTCGAGGTGTTCGGGTGGCCTGAGGAGACTGAAGATTTGAAATATTATTACCCCACATCACTGCTTATAACTGGCTACGACATATTGTTTTTCTGGGTTGCTCGCATGATTTTCATGGCAACCACACTAACAGAGCAGATTCCTTTTAAAGAAGTATTCCTACACGGCCTTGTCTTAGATGAACATGGGCAGAAGATGAGTAAGTCAAAAGGTAACACGGTTGA
>DMVM01000082.1 GCA_003476705.1 Coprothermobacter sp. | reverse complement strand
TCCACGCACCAAGGGAAAACGGTATAAGCAGCATTGAAAAGCTGTGCTGCTATGTCTCGCTGTCCAGCGAGGCGTGAGCTGTGTGCATTTCCGGCGGTAACCTGAGGCATATGGTTTAAAGACGTCAACACAAAGGCGAAAACTACTAATCCCCAAAAAGGGTAGAGCCAATACACGCTAAAAACACTGCTAAGAGAAGCTAACGACCCTAACATCCATAGGTAAAGCCAGTTTGCGGGGTTGTAAATACCAAAGAAGCCATCTCCTATTACCGCAAAAATAGCTCCTTTCAAAGCCAGAGATCCCTTTAGGAACAGTTCCACTAGAATGACGCTCACTAACACAAACGCAGCAATGGTACCTTCTGCACACTCCTCCAAAAAAACGTTATGTACTTTGTCGTAATGGACAGTTGGCTCGGCCAGATACGATTCTTTAGACCTGTAAGGCATAAATGCTCTTCTAAAGCTATCGTAACCACTACCGAAGGGCTCCTTCATACAGAAATACAGAGCGTCACGCCATAAAAAAAACCTTGGTTCCTTCGCAAGTCCTCTCTTGAAGGTCCACACAATCCTCTGCCACAGTTTCCCTAAATATTTCCGTGCAGAAAGTGCAGCTGCCACAAAGAAAACCATGCCAATGAGTAACCACCAAGGACTGTACTGAAAACCCATATATGCAATAAAGGGGACACTCAAAAGAACTCCCAAAAGTGCACCCCTACCAGCAGAGGCAAAAAAACCGTAGCCGTAAAAGGGAAGAGTAATTAAGTACCAATACCTTCCCGTACTGATCCCCAAAAACGTCAACTCCGACACAATTGGCAATGCCATGACAAGTAAACTGCTTGCTGGCATAGGGTTGCCCATGCTTCCGAACTCTCTTCCAAAACTTGCCTTTCCTGAAGGAAAAATCCAGTTCCTCCCTGCAAATATTATACTTAAAGACAAAGCCAAAATAGGCACGGTAAGGACCCACAACTTCACCTCATAAGGGGAAAATCGAATCAGATTCCAAATGACTAAACCCATGAACAAAGCAGATAATCTTATCCAAGCTCCTGTAGATCTTTCTGAATTTCCTAAAGCCGTCACCATGCCCTTAAAAAAAGGATGAACAGCCAGCAAAACAGCATACAGAAGCACTGCCCAAGAAGCAAAAAAGCTGGTCTGTGACCGAAACAGTATGATGCCACCGCAAACAGCCATTGCACTCAAGAAATGAGCTTTAGGATAAGTAAAGGAGCTCCATGAACGCCTTGAAAATGCCAAAACCACCACTGAGGGTGCCGTGAAAGCGTATACAAGACCCCAGGCGTCCAAGAAAGTCTTTGGAACAGCTGCAGATAATACCATGGGGAGAATAAGCAAAACTTCCTTTATGGCAAAAAAACCGAAATCCCTAAGTTCCCTGATCTTCACCTTTTAAAATCTCCCTGAGCTTTTCTTCAGAAAAAACCGCAGAGGCATTGGCTGTGGTCTCCAGGATCTCCAGGCGAACAATTGGGACTTCTTTTGGGGCATCAATACCAAGCTTTACTTCGTTGCCACTAACACCAAGCACATAGACCGTTATATCCTTAGAAATTCGAATTCCCTCACCGATCTTGCGCCTGAGTATGTACATTATAGATACAGTTTACCCTAGAGATAATCAACCAAAGACATGGGCGTAATAGATGCTATGACTTTAAGCAAAGATTGATAGCTTGTATGAAATTTAGTATATTCAACATATGTCCGAGCCAAATCTGCATCTTCATAGGAACTCCTCAACGCTTCTACATTCGTACCAACATTCTTGTAAAAATCATCCAGAGAGTTCAGCCGCTGTACTCTAGCTCCTATACTGGCAATTGAATCGGTTAGTCCATCGAGGATTTCGTCGGTGTAATCCAGAGCTGTCTTTCCAGTATTATCAGGGGAAGCCAAACTTCCACCATTTCTCAAGGTTTCAGAAAACGTAAAAAGCTTGTCAAACATATCCACCCGATGATAAGAGGTTCCGTTTACATCAACAGTACCTGAGAACTTAAAGTAATCCTCAACTGCTAAAACTTGCGGAATGGTACTGTTAATGCCTATTTCTACTGAAACACTTCTACGCGAAGGATCAGTCAGCTCATCAAACGTTTTCGGCTCAAACACCACCATCCACCTACTGCCTGCGTCCTTTTGAACCATATCCTCGGCTTGGGTAATGGTGTCTACAAAAGTGAAGTTTCCGCCTGAATCCTCTATTAGTACTTTGAAAGGCCTCCACGCGGGATCTTCAGGTTTCGTTACCTGTGCATTTGCCAAAACAAACCTGCCAGCATACTTTGCATTCAAGCTGCTAAGCATCTCATCAGCCTGTTGAATTAGCTGCCGGCTTACAGCTACTTTTTCTTCAGGGCCTAAAGCATCGCTACCTCCGCCCCTTATCACTAAATCGCGTACATTAAGCATGAGATCTTTTATGTGCGTCAGGTTTTGTTCGGTGTAAGAATAACGGTTTTCAACTTCCTTTATGTTGTTCTGCCACCTTTCAACCTGCGCATTGTACGCTTTCCAGTTCATCACCAGTGCACTGTCCAAGGGAGCATCTGAAGGTCTTTGAATCTGCTTTAATGTGGACAATTGATCCTGTAACTGTGTCAGTTTGCCAAGAACAGTTTGTAGTGTCTGAACACTACGTTCGTACTGATATGCTGTTGTAATTCGCATTTAACATCACCTACCGTGCCCCCATATTTATGATGAGGTCCAGCATGCCGTCCACCACTGAAACAATGCGCGCAGACATGGCATAACCCTTTTGGAAACGAATCAAGTTAACTGCCTCTTCATCCAAGTTTACGCCGGACTCAGAGGTCCTTAATAACGTTAGCTCGCTTTTTACATTATTCGTCCCTTCCATGAAAGCCCTATTACGGGAAATATCTGAAGACCACTCAGCAACTAGTGTCCGCCAACTCTGAGCAACGCTTTGCCCCTTTAGAAATCCGGGAAGACTCGGATTCCATAATGTCGAATTTAGAATCTCAGGAACTGTCTCAAGGGCATTGTTCTGCTCTTGAGCAATGAGCAAAGCTAAAGAACCATCCCCAGGCAAACCAGTAACCCCCAAGGGAAGCTTCGTTGGATCACTGACCACTGCAGGATCTAGTGCAACTGCAGATATGATGTTTTCAGAGACTACACTAACGTCCCAATTGAAGAAGTTTGAATTGTAGGCATCGCCGTTAATGTCTTTCCCTTGTTTGAGCATTAGGTTTACCTTATCAAAGAAATAATAAGCCATCTCGTTTATCTTCTCAAGCAGCCCGCGTCCGGGTTCCCCGCCGTATGCGATCACGTCATCGCGTATTTCCACTAAACCCTTCAGCTTTCCGCCAGCTAAATGTCTATCATCCAAAGGAACCAATGAATTCCCCATGGTCAACCACAGGGTGGATACATGGCCATTGTAAATATCTTCAGTTCCTAAGGTAATGCTTTCATTCCACTTATCATTTTGAATCAAGCCAGGTAACACACTGTAAGTAGCTAATCCTTCTGTGTATTCATAACCTTCCCCGTTGTCGATAAGACGGTCGTTGTCTATAGCTTTTATTTCATTTACTGTTCTATCATCTACAAAAGATAGACCACCAATAAAAACAGACACTGACCCTGTAGGTAAATCAACTTTCTGGATATTTACATACTGTGAAAGCTCATCCAATAGCGTGTCTCGCTGATCTAGAAGGTCATTGGGTTGTTGTCCTTGAGAAGTGGATAATGAAATCTGCTCGTTGAGCTTTGCTATTTCTTTACCTATGTCATTAATACGTGCCACAGAGTTCACTATTTGGAAGTCCACATCAGAACGTGTGGAAACCAGTTGATTTTGTACATACTTAAAAGCATCAATCAAGTTTTGGCTTTGTTCAACAATGATACGCCTTACTGTGGGATCTTCAGGGCTTACACTACCCTCATGCCATGCGTCAAAAAAGTTGCTCAGTGCCTTCTGAAGCCCAGAATCTTTTATCTCATTTATGGAACTCTCCAGAATGCTAAATACTTGATCCTTAACACTGTAATAAGAACTTTCTGACGTCACATTTCGGTAGTTCATATCCACGAAGTCATTACGAAGCCGCCGAATACTGCTTATTTGAACACCTGTGCCCACCTGCCCGGGGCTTATCGTACCCAGCCATGAGACTATACCATAGGGCTGTGTTGGGCGAAAAACCGCTTCTTGGCGGCTATAACCGGGGGTATTAACGTTGGCAATATTATGGGAAGTTACATCCAACGCAAGCATCTGAGCTTGAAGACTACGTTTAGCTATTTCTAAGGACCAGATCATTTCTTGTTCACCTTACCTGAAGGGCCATAAACCTGGACAGAAGGAGAAAGCAAGGACTCATAAAACCCCAGCACTTCACGACCTAAACCAACTAGATTCTCCAAATCATGAACAAAAGCAACGATTTCATCAAGAAGGTCCTTTGGCAGATCTTGCCCTTCATAGGACTCTATTTTCTCAGCCAATGCTTTTACTGTTTCTTCGAGCTCCGCGGATATGTTTTCTACATTTTCGGAACGAAGCGCAGCATAGGACGCTGTGAGCTCCGCAACCAGGAGACGAGCCTTCTTCACAAGTTCTAATTCATCAGACTTCTGCATCTTCTTTTGTCTTTTCCACCAAAGAGCGTGCTATTCTTTCAACGTCCACCGTGCTATCTTTAGAGCGCTCACGCACCTCGTCAAGGCGGCTGATTCTACTCTCTTTGAAGCTCTGTAGGACCCTTGCCAAGACAATGTCAGACATTCTTTTATCTGTTCTTTCTACACTTTGCGCATCACTCAACTTAAAACGCTCCGAGACCCGTTTCACAAGCTCCACATGTTTTGGATCTATTGATCCGCTACCACCTATTCTCATGGCTTACATCACCCAACAGTTTATTCGGATAAACCTCACTGTTCTTTAGTATTCAGATGCATGCAAGGCCAACATGACTTGTTCTTCTGCCTTTTCCAAAAGATCAAACCATTGATCCTCGCTTGACACATAAAGAGAAAGTATCTCTTCATCAAGATTGGCAGCCATTGTAGCCACGCCCATGGTCCCGTGTCCCAACATTAAAGCCATAGCATTAGCCAAATGGGTTATATGACTGCTTTGAGAACCCAATTTTGGGGTATGGTGATACCTAACGCCTTCTACTATGATTTCAGGAAGTTGCCATTTATCGGAAATGATGCCCCCTACTTGAGCATGATCATAACCAAGAATTTCTCTCTCTGCTTCAGCAAAAGTCTTCCCATCTTCTACGAGAGCAATGATATTACTGAATTCTACAGGAAGATAGATATTCAATATGAGTTTGCCAACATCATGGAGAAGACCAGAAACATAAAAACTTTCAGGATCTCTAAGTTTAAAAGTTTTAGCCAGGTACTTTCCTATTACAGCTGCTGCCAACGAATGTCCCCACAACATACCGCTCTCCAATTTATAACCAACCAGCGGTTTACTGTAAAGAACTTCCATGACAGAAGACCATACAATACTCCTAACAGTCTTAAAACCTAGTAAAGCCACTGCCTCCATAGGTAGCGTTACCCTTCGAGGCATCCCATAATAAGCTGAGTTAGCAAGCTTGAGCACATTTGCCGTGAGGCCTTGATCTTGAGAAAGAACTTCAGCCACGTCTTTTACACTACTGTCTGGTACATCCAAAAGCTTGATTACCTCCATAGCCACAGACGGTACTGGCAAAACTTTATCTACTTGATCAATAAGCTGATCCAAAGAAGGTATGGGCATCCACTTAGGCTCCTCTTAAGTTTATGCTTGCTTCTACAAGCTCGTCAGCGTTGCGAAACGCTTTTGCCGAGAACTGGTATGCCCTTTGAGCAGCAATAAGTTTGACCATCTCCGCAGAAAGATCAACGTTAGACATTTCTAAAGCGTTTGCGGTAAGCCCTGCCTCGTCAACGTTTATGACACGTTCTTGCCCTGTGGAAACGAACCCAACGCTATCTCTGTCGTACTGAGAGTTATCAGCCTCAACAAGCAAAAGATTACCAGAATAGAGATCAGTAGCCTTAGCAACTTCACCATCTCGGTTCATTACGTAGAATCCTTCTAAGCTGACATTGCCATCCCGATCCAGCTCAAAGTTACCCTTTCTGGTAAGCCATCTGTTTGTCCCGTCGGTTATGACAAAGTAGGCTTGTGGATTTGTTAAAGCATAGCCCGAGGTATTGTTCAGGGGTCCCATGTTACCACGGTTCACTGTAAAAAGGTAAGCATTATCAACAATGTTTGCTCTCCCATTAGCCACAGGAAACTCATGAGCATTACCAGAAGATTCAACAGGCTCTAAAGCTTTAAAAGCTTCCGTATTAACATTAGAAATATTAAATGCAGCCACATTGAGATAGCCCACTGAGAGACGCATGCCCGCTCTTGCTATTCCATACAGCTCTACCATATGTGCACCTCCTTAGTACGCCTCACACCATAATATTGATAATCTTGGCTAAAGCGGCATCTTCTGCTTGAACTACTTTCACATTGGATTGGTAATGCCTCAGAATGGTCATAAGTGCGGTTACCTGGCCGATCTCATCCACATTGCTTGTTTCCAAATATGTTTGAAAGACACGAAAATTTGACTGAAGTTGCTCACCTACAAAGTATCTATCGTTCACAACTTCTTGAACGTCCACGTCAGAGATAAGAAAACTGTCTACTATTTGATCGTTCAACAGAATGTTACCTTGTTGATCCACGCTGTAGTTTTCATTCCATTCGATGGGTCCGTTTTTTCCCAGTACTCGGTACCCCTCCGGAGTTACAAGATAACCTTGCTCGTCTACAAGCATTCTCAAACTACTTGCCCAGAGGCGTTGACCGTTAGCGTCCACAGCCAAGAAACCACCAGAGACCGCCAAGTCCAGGCTACGTCCCGTTTCTTCTAGAGATCCTTGCTCAATAGACACATATGGGTAGCTTAGAAGGCCGCCGAAACTTACATTCCCAAGCCCTACAATAGGACGCTGCTCGGTTAATGCGAAAGCGAAGTTCTTCTGCTTGTAACCCGGAGTCTGAATGTGTAACAAATTGTCCTCAATTACATCCTGAGCCCTAAGTAGCATGAGATTACTCGACACAGCATTGTAAATTCCTCTAAGCATTAGTTATCACCTTTATTGAATTTTATACCAATATCCTCCCTTAGCAGGTCTAAAGCCTCATTAACCAATTGAGAAACTCTGCCAGGACTAATACCCAATATGTCTGCAACTTCCTTGACTGAGAGATTATCAACATATCTAAACTGCAGTACCTGCTTATGTCTTAGATCTAAACGGCTCAAGGCTTCTTCTAGTTCCAGAATGATCCCTTCCTCCCCGACTTCTTCAATACCCTGCTCAATGAGCGCTTCCAAAGAAAGTTCTTCCTTATTCAAGGTGAGCTGACCCTGTTTGTATTTTGCCACATCACTCTTAGTAAATGTCCCTGTGGTACGCAGGTAATCCACCATTTTGTTCCTTATTACCTTTGAAGCAAAAGCCTCAAATGGAATTCCGCTTTCCATGTTGTACAAATCAATGCACTCATTTGCAGCTATGAGCCCTACCGCCAGAAGATCATCCCACTCCAATGAAATGTTGTAATAAGTAAGCTGAGATGCCTGTCTTTCTATGACCCTTTGTAAACTCATAAGTACCTGTTCGCGAGCCTTGTCATCGCCTTTCCTAGCTGCTATAATCCATCCCTTTTCCACCGTCATGATCAGATTTGACGCAAACCGCTGCGCGCCGTTTTTACAGTGAAGATACCTGTGGTTAAATCGAGAATAAACGTACGGCCCTCATTACCACCAGTATCTTCACCTTGCAAGCGGAGTCCCAAAGCATTGAGCTGCTCTTTCACAGCCTCAATATTTCTTTTACCGATGTCTCCAAAATTGCCAACGCTAACATTCATCAAAGAGGCTCCTCCAGCAATCTTCACAATGATTCTGTCTTTTCTGGCTCCTTTTTGTTCCATGAACTTTAGTAAATAAGGAACTCCCGTATTAGCAAATTTACCAAGCAATTCCGTTTTTTGTCCTCGAGAATCAGGTAGCAAAACATGAACCATGCCGCCTACCTTGGCTACGGGATCGTACATGGCCACAGCAACACAACTACCCAGTCCGATGGCTCCAATCTTTCCAGGTTTGTCAAGAACTGCTATCTCTCCAATGCCTACATTAAGCATACCATTCATAGTCCCAGCTTTTCAGTGATCCTCTTGAAACTTTCTGGCGTGGGGATATCTACTATCCAGCCCCTTATGTTCACGTCTTCAATGGAAATGGTGGTCTTTGCAACTATCAGGCGATCTGCGTGTTGCCCAACTTCAGCAAGTAGAACGTTTAACACAGCACCGAGCATATCCACAGCAACCCCAGGCGGCTCTGCTAAAATGGTGTTACCAAAGAAGGTTGCCAGAGCGCTGACAAAAGAACCCACTAGAATGTTCCCAACTTCCTGGATCAGGGATAGACCCATGGGATCAGAAAGGTCCATGTCACAGCCCATAAGTGCCTGAAACAAACCATGAGTGGAACTAGCATCAAATATGACCATGGCACCTCCATCGAGCTCACCATGATAGCCCACATAAACTGCTGCCACTTCTTCAGCAGGATCACCAAGTATGTTAGCAACCTTCCCAAGGCTTTCCAAATAGACCTCTGGGACCGTTATCCCAACAAACTTGCCAATCATGGAAGATAGAGCTGTAACAGCGTGTCCGGTACCAATATTAGCTAGTTCCTTCAAGACATCAAGTATTACCGGGTTTGATAAGTCATCTTTTGACATTATTGTGGCCCTCCAATAACATAGATGTGTTTATTACTAAGCCGATGGTTCCATCTCCCAACAAGGTAGCACCATCAACGTACCGCGGTACAAACCTCGACTTCAAAGGTTTTATAACAATTTCTTGTTTGCCAACTGTTTCAGCCACCAAAAGCGCAGCTTTCTTCTGACCATTCCTTATGACCACAATATGGTTATTCTGTCCATTATCAGGTAAATTCAGCAAANNGTTTCTTTAACAGCTTCAACATCATTACTAATCTCCTCGACCACCGAAAGAGGCAGTGCAAAGATCAATCCATTAACTTTTACGAGCAGAGCACTAATGATAGCCATGGTCAGAGGTAAGCGCATTATCACTGTGGTCCCCTTACCGAGAACTGAGCGCACCTGCACAGTTCCCCCTAACTCTTCTATAGTTTTTTTTAGAACATCCATACCCACGCCACGCCCTGATATTTCTGAAACAGTGTCCGACGTAGAAAAGCCAGGTAAGAATAAAAAACTAAATATTTCTTCCTGAGAAAGAAAAGATGCCTGATCTGCGGTTACCAAACCACGCTCCACAGCTTTCGCAAGGACCTTTGCAGTATCAATTCCTGCACCATCATCTTCCACTACTATGTAGACGTTGTTGCCTTCATGATAGGCTTTTAATCTAACAGTTCCCGTGGAATCTTTGCCAGCCTTTATTCTATCTTCAGGTCTTTCAATACCATGGTCTACTGCATTCCTTAATAGGTGCACTAGGGGGTCACCCAGTCGATCGATTATTGTTCTGTCTATTTCAGTGTCTCCACCTTCCATAATGAACCTGACCTGTTTTCCTAAATCTCTGGAAAGATCACGCACCATCCTTGGAAAACGCTCAAATACAAAAGACAAAGGAGTCATACGTAACGCCGTGATTTCGCCCTGAGCCAAATTGATAGAACGGCTCAAGCGTTCATACAGTGACCATAGAGCTTCCTCGTTTCCCGTTTTTATGGCTAGTTCCAGCTCAGCTTTTTCAAGTACCAGTTCAGAAATAGCAGACATCAGATTATTAACATGTTCTTCAGGCACCCTAATATAATTTTTTATAGGTTTTTTTTGTTGTTGCTGATCAACTTCTTCCGCAGTCGCTGCAGAGCTGGTAGCATAGGATTGAGCCAAGCTGGCCGAAGAGTTCGAGTTTCTTGTTCCTTCTCCACTATCCTGCTTGGTTGAAGTTTGTTGGTGTCGCTCATCTGCAGTGCTAG
>DMVM01000111.1 GCA_003476705.1 Coprothermobacter sp. | reverse complement strand
TTAATGGTAGTGAAAAAGAAATTGCGCTTGCTTACATGGGTACGGGTGGTGCTTATGTGGACTATTACACCATATGTATAGCTCAGGATGGTAAACTAGCTTTGGCAAACTTTAGAGATAAAGACGGAGCTGTCGGACCCCATGTGTTTTCCGAAGGTGCATCTGTTAAGCATGAGGTAAAACTTAGCGTGTACAACGCATCTCCACTTAATTTCTACGTTTATCAATATCAAATTGACAGAGATGATGGTGGTGCTATCACCAACATAAACGTGGAAGCCTATCGATGGAATATGGATGCTCAAGTTTTCGAGTTTGACGCCGATGCTTCCCAACAGTTTAAAGAGGAGCTAGGAAACAGTTAGGATATAAATAAGGTAATACTTACTTAGCTGTTCAATGCGTTGCGGGAAGCGCTTATAGCAAATTGTCCTCCATGTTACACGGACACAGGTATCGATTTAACACTTGACCCAAGAGCTGGTTCTTTCACAGTGGAGGATGGTATTGCCTTTTTTTGACTGAACGAAGAAGTAAAGTTGAAGACGCGAAGGCCAAAAAATAGAGGATCAAATAAAAAACAATGTCGCCCCACCACAGCCTCTTAGTGGGGCGCTTCTTATTTCCTGATTACCAGCAGTGCGTTGCTAAGATCTCTGCCAGGAGATGTAAGCAGTTTCCCTTTGTAATACAAACCACTGGAAGCTCCACCATCAATGTTCATGGCATTATAAGCACCCAGTTTTTGCATAATTGTTGCTAAGTCCTCTATTTTCGCACTGTTTACGGTCACCATGAGGAGCTTGTTATCTTTTGTCAGACCAAGCGCACTGCGAGCCATGGAATATTCGGTGATTTTGGGAATGGTGTAGTTTTCTGCTCCCGGGTTCACCGTTATCTTACCGTTTGTAATCAGCCTGGGGCCTGCACTTAGTCCACCTTCTATTACGCCTTGCTTCCAAATCGATGCATTGCCTTGCTGAACGCTGTAAATGTCGTTGTATTCTATCTGGTAACCTTTCTGGAACCAATCAGCATATCTTAGTTCAGTGCCGTACAGGTGAATAATGTATCCATTCTTCGGTATGGCGACATTGTTACCTTGTTTTTTGTCCACAACAGTATCATTTTCAACCACAACGTTAATGCCTCCGTTGTTTGCACGTGTGGTGGGACCGCGCTTTGGTGTATACAGGTTTATTGAGCTCTGACCCCAATATATGGGGGAGCGGTTTATCGTACCTACATACCATCCTTGGTCGTATAGCCAAACATTATCAGGATCAGGTATGGACAGGTATTGCCCCTGGATTTTCATGGAAACGTAGGCTATGTCTGCTCTGTTGTCTCGGGTAAAGCCAAAAGTGGTGGCTGGTTTATCACGGAAGCACAAATGTTCGATTCTACCATCTATGATCAGGTTCCCAGAGGGCTCCTTCGGGTTTGTGGTTTCATAAGCTCTAAAGAACGTTCCATTNNAGGCCTATCTGGTTCTGACCATAGGCAATCTTTAGACCCACATGAGGGTTGTTAAGAAAAACCTTCACAACCTTTACATTGAACGTTTTTCCGCCAAAAGACATTTGCATAGTGCTGGAAACAGCATCTGTATCTATGTACACAGCACGCTCTGTTTGATCCCAATCTACATACCTACCCAGGGCTTCGCCAATAAACCGCAGCGGTACATAGGTTCGCGCACCGTTTATAAAGGCGGGTACATCCAGAGAGACCTCTTTCCCATCAATTTGCGCTACGGAGTTACCAATTTGCAAAGAAATAGTCTTTGAACCTTGCTTTATCGCTACGGTTTTTGTTTGATCGTCCCATGTCACCTGAGCGCCGAAATATTCAGAAATATAACGTATTGGCAGAAAGACACGCCCATCTTTTAAGATGGGCGGGCTATCAAAACTCTTCTTCTGCCCCTGTATGTAAATCGGTATGGTAGAGCTGCTGTTTTGAGCTTGCACGTTTATAACCGGGGTAGATGTTCCCAAAAGTATGCAAAGAAGAAAGGCACATATGGCAACAACCGTAATCCTTCTAAAACGTGAGTTCTTCACTTCATTCAGCCCCTTTATGTAAATGCTTGTGGTGCTTCAGCTTTTGACCTGGCATTTTGTTGTATTTGTTTATCATAAGCTAATCTTACAACAACCTATTGCACATAAAACGTGCATGCGGCTCATAGTAGAAAGTTGTTGTGAATTAAAGTCTAAAGAAAGTATGTTCCATCTACAAAAAATGTGGGAGGTGACACAGAATTATGGTCACCTTTTGGTTTGTTCTCTTTCTGGTTTTGTTATTCTTTGTTGCGGTTTGCTCAATAATACTAATCGCAGACTTCAGTTCATTAACTCTCTTTAATCATAGCTACCATTGTAGGGCCAATTTACGCTTTCATAAAGTACTTCGTTGACCGTTCAAAGAACAAAGAATAGGGAGTACTACGTGCTCACGGTGAGGTTTACGGTGTTTTCTCCAGGAAATCCGTCTACTTCAGAGAGCTGTATAAAGAATTCGCGTTTTTGTGGCAATTATTCAAGTATTTTGTGTTAATATACATGCATAATTGTGGCAAGGGGTGACAAGTTAAGGAATGCAACTTATGTGCATTTTGCGCAATGAGGAAAATCTTACTTTGCCTCTTTCTTATCATGAAATTGTCCAGCATTTTATTTATCAGTCCTTAGCACAGCGTGGAATCGCTGGTTTCTTGCGGCGAGAGGGATTTCGCGATGGCTCTCGCAAGATGAAGCTATTTACATTTTCCAGGTTAATAGGAAACTACAGCTTAAACCTTGAACACAAAACAATCACTTTTTATAAAGACATTGCTTTGGTGTTTGCCTCACCTGTGGAATTAATTGTGTGGGAGCTTGCGGAGTCTTTACTCAAGAGTTCTTCTATTTGGATTGGTGGTTGCGCGCTACAGGTTAGAGACGTTTTTTTTGAAGACAGCACTGAATGTAGTGATGAGCTTGAAGTTATCATGCTTTCACCTATAACCGTGTACCAAACACCCATTAACAATGGGAAAAAGCATACAGTTTATTTTTCGCCTTTTGAACACGCTTTTGAGCAGCTGGTAAAGACTAACTTAGAAAGAAAATGGCGGCTCGTTTACGGCGAAGACAAGTCAAGTGGGGATTTCTCGATTCACCCTTTAGAAGTTTCTACTAGTGATAAAAAAGTCATTCGCTTTCGTGATACTGTCATTGAAGGATGGATGGGTAGGTACACGTTAAAGGGCGATCCTGGCTTTATAAAAATGGGTTTAGACGCTGGATTAGGGAGCAAGAGTTCTCAAGGCTTTGGTCTGGCAGTCGCTACAGATGGTTTGTTGTATAAGGTCTTGCTTCGTGACGACCATATTCCAAAGTTCGAGAAGGAGAGGTCACTGGCAGGGCCATGAGGTTAAAGGTTACATTTGAAAGCGTGTCTGGCGATGACATATTACTTCCGATACATTACAATCAGGTATTGCAGGCGCTGTTTTATAATTCGCTGTCCGAGGGGATTGCAAAGCAGTTGCACACGCAGGGATTTCTTTTCGAGAAACGAAGGTTTAAATTATTCGTGTACTCTCGCATCCAGGAGAAAGCAAAGCATGACGAAAGAGGCCTGCTCAGATTTGGCCATACCATAACACTGTACTTTTCTTCTCCGGTCTTGGACCTCATACAGGATTTTGGTACCAATCTGTTTACAAAATCAGAAGCATTAGTTTGGCATCAGAAGGTCAGACTTAGCTCTTTAGAAGTAGTGGCATCTCCGGAGATAACAAATGCTGTATTAGTGAGAATGTTGTCTCCTTGCACAATTTACAGCACAAAGGTAATTGAAGGAAAACGACAAGTTTACTACTACAGACCATATGAAGAGCAATTCTCAACACTTGTACGAGCCAATGCTATCAAGAAATACAAGGCCTTTTTATCTATGAGAGGGAAGTATTTTGACCCAGTGCATATTGACAACATGAAACTTTCCATGATTCCTGCTAATTTCAGTGTAAAGAGAAACGAGAAGATAGTTTATTTTAAAGATACAGTTATACGCGCATATACGGGTGTATTTCAACTTAGCGGTGACCCCGAGCTGCTTTG
Organism: Coprothermobacter sp.; assembly: GCA_003476705.1. Taxonomy (GTDB): domain Bacteria; phylum Coprothermobacterota; class Coprothermobacteria; order Coprothermobacterales; family Coprothermobacteraceae; genus Coprothermobacter. The sequence goes on along the minus strand of DMVM01000111.1, from coordinate 153 downwards.
GATTACCTATGACGCTGGCCTCGGCGATAAAAACTCACAAGGTTTTGGGATGTGGGACGTTTTTAAAACGCAGGAACAAACTGGAAAAGGAGGTGCATTAAGTGCTTGAGGCAGTGGCGAGTATTGGAAGATTAACAAGCCAACAAAGCAGTG
>DMVM01000117.1 GCA_003476705.1 Coprothermobacter sp. | reverse complement strand
TGAAAAGAACTCTATCTCTCAAGGCAAGAAAAAGTGTCTTGCTTTTCGGGGTTCACTACATCATGCTGTAATTGTTACTACGCTATATCAAAAACTTCCAGTAGGAAGAAATAAGGTGCTTGCCTTTGCAGATGGTCGGCAGGAAGCCGCCTTTTTTGCATGGTATCTTGAAAATTCGTATAACGACATTCGCGATCGCAACTTTATTTTTAAAGCTGTAAATAGATTAAAACCACATACAAAAGAGGGATTTTCTCTGCGCGAACTGGCAACTGCACTGCGTGATATTTACCGCGAAAATAATCTCTTTCCACCTGCGACGGGGAATCTTGAATGTCAACAAAAGGCCTGGCTTAGTCTCTATCGGGAGTTTCTCACAGATGAACCGAGAATTTCTCTAGAAGGTGTTGGGCTTCTCCACTGGTATATTAAGTGGCCTGAAAAGCTTAGAATTCCAGACATTCTCTTTTCCGCTCCTTGGTCCTTCAACGAGGAAGAAGCAAGGGACCTGATTCTTATTCTCTTGAATTTTATGCGAGAAGACAGAGCTGTAGAGTTAAAGACTGTTGGAGACGTTTCTATAAGATGGGATGACCTTAAAATTCAGGCGTCTCAGATGTGTGTACGAATAGGTCGTCCTGGAACGCAGAAGTTAGTCCGGAGTTGGGATGGTAAATGGGGTAAAAGGGTTCAGTTTCTTACAAAACTTTTAATCAAGAAAGGTGTACCGGAACAAGAGGCTATAGAAAAAGCATTAGAGAGCGTTCGTGCCATATGGGAAGCCTTCGGACTAAGTGATCAATCATTTGCATCACAGGACCGGTTTTTGCTCTCTGTTGATGATGCTCGTAGATTGAATCCAGATTGGTGGAGAGTTTTTCCAATATCGGGTGAAGATATTATTTTCAAGTGCAATACCTGTGGGCGTCTTCAACCAATTTCCGTAGGCGATGTTTGCATACGCCATAGATGCCCTGGCGTTCCTCAAAAGATTAAGGCAAGTGAGTTAGAAGGGAACCATTATCGGTTGCTTTACGAAGAGAACTTGCAAGGGGTATTAAGAGTAGAAGAACATACAGCCCAGATTGACAAGGAGAAAGCAAGAGAATTTCAAAGGGAATTTAAGACAGGAAAAATACATGTTCTCAGTTCGTCCACGACCTTTGAGTTGGGAGTTGACCTTGGTGATTTAGATATCATCTTCTTACGCAATGTCCCGCCAGAAACATTTAACTATGCTCAGCGAGTGGGGAGAGCGGGAAGGCGTGGTAGGGTTCCAGGATTTGCGATAACCTTTTGTCGTCGTGCTCCTCATGATTTATACCACTTTGCTGAACCAGAGAATCGAATCCTTAAAGGAACCGTTCGACCACCAGTCATCAGTTTAAGAAATGAGAAGATTATAATCAGACACATTACTGCTACAGCACTTTCCTATTTTTTCAGAGATTTTTCTAACCGATTTAATAACGTCGAAGGTTTATTCGGCGACCTCGAACATCCTTCAGGAGTCCATACTCTCTCTGACTTTTTACAAAAAAACAAAGCCAAACTGGAAGAGTCGTTGAAGGCAATCGTTCCACCAGAGATGGCAAATAACATTGGACTAAATAATGAGTGGATCAAGAACATAGTGGGAACTTACAATAGATTTTCTGACGCTGAAGCAGAGGTTTCAAGCGATTTTAAGACTGTGAAAAAACTCCAAAGGGATTTCGCCGATAGAGAAGATTACTCAAATGCTGAGTGGGCAAGGCGAAGGGCAGAAACTATTGCCAAGGAAGATGCTCTATCCTTTCTCTCACGAAAAGCTATAATCCCAAAATATGGTTTCCCGGTAGATGTAGTAGAATTAGACACTCACAGAACACAGAAAACCTCAGAATCCGTTGAAGTTTCTCTGCAAAGAGATCTTTCTATTGCTATAGCAGAATTTGCTCCCACAAGCAAACTAATAGCCAATAAGAAAGAGTGGACATCATATGGGATAAAGAAGGTTGCGGGGAAAGAATGGCCGCGTAAATGCTATCGGAGGTGTTCCAGACATAACTTGTTTATTTCTTGGAGTCTGGGACAAACAGCGCCATCAGAAAGGTGCTGTAGTTATGCTAACGATGGAACTTATATTGTTCCGCAGTTTGGTTTTCTGACAAATCGGCAGAAGCCAAAAGAACCAAAAGCACGTGTACCACGGGTTTTTACCACTCGACCATACTTCGTAGGTTTAACAGGAGCATCTCCTAATGAAATTGATTTCATGGCTATTAAACTAACAAAGGCTTCCCCTGGCCAAATGGTAGTTTTGTGCGAAGGTCGACGAGGTGGAGGCTTTTATATCTGCAGTCAATGTGGAGCTGGCTTTCGTGAGAGAAAGAGTTCACATGAAAATCCCTATGGGGAAAAATGTACTGGTAGTCTTGAGCGGGTCTCCCTCGGCCATGAGTTCATCACTGATGTCCTTCAGATTAGGTTCTTATTAGAACTACCTCAAGAAAATACCGAGGGTATATGGTTTGCCTACTCTCTTGCCTATGCTTTGGTCGAGGGAGCTGCCGAGGTTTTGGAAGTTCCTCAATCCGACTTGGACACAACGGTAGCATATGAGAGAGGCAGTATAATCCCTCCTATCGTCGTCTATGACAATGTACCCGGAGGCGCAGGACTTGTTGCCCGCCTTGAAGATAAGGGCGTACTCTACGCTTGTTTAAAGGCCGCACTTGATAGGGTCAATGGTAATTGTGGGTGTGGTGAGAATGATAGCTGTTACGGATGTCTTAGAAGTTATCGAAATCAGTTTGCACATCAGCACTTGAAGCGTGGACCAGTCTTCTACTATCTAAAAGGAATCTTGGAAGGAATGAAAAGTCATATATGCTAAGAACGCTAAGCCAAGATGCCTGAAAAAGTGCTGCTTTAGTGGAGTATGAGGAAAGATTGCGCGTCGGCTGATCAGCGATAATCATTATTCCCGGCCCCGTTGCCTCAACCTAGAATGTTACTGAAGATTTGGCACGGTGTCGAGTGACGTCTGCGGCTTTTCCCCAGTCGGAAAAGGGGTGTCCATCGTAGCATACACAAGCCCTCTAGCCATCACATGTCGCCACGTCCGAACTCTCCTCTGACGATCTCCATTCGTTTCATGTCAAACTCTCAGCCCCGCTGAGCTCATCACTGATC
>DMVM01000150.1 GCA_003476705.1 Coprothermobacter sp. | reverse complement strand
TTTCTTCAACAAAGAAAAATTAAAAGAGAAACTTCAAGAAGCACTAAAAACCTTAGGCGTACTAGAGGGGTAACAAGGTAGCAGAAAAACCAAGAAGGCAGGGTCTGGATTTTTCTCCGGATAAACCTTACCCTGCCTTTTTATATTGATGCTAGCGTGTGTAAGAGACAGTCGTAAGCGGCAATGTATATGAAATATAAAAAGGGATGTGGCTCACTTTTTTCAGCTGCAGTCTCTACTTTCTGAGGTTAAGTTCTTTTAGGATATTGAGCTTTTATGCGCGAGCTCCCAACGCTCATGGCGACTCACGCAGTAGCCAAACACGGAACACCCATAAAAACGTAACCAGAATATTTTTTGACCAAGAAAAACCAGTGCTGTTCTAATTATTAAGAAAAAAAAGCCTGACCTGTAATACCTAAGACTAAGACTAAGACTAAGAATAAAAATACTACATAGCGAAAAAGTCCATATATTTTCAAATGGGATGTAATGTTTATTCATGAAGAGTAAAAAGAGATGCCGATATTTTAAACAAAAGAACATTAGTACTCTGGGTCTTAAGGCAAGAAAAATAAAGAGAGGGGCTAATATTTTTATATGAATACGCTACAATTGATAACTGTTCTGGCGAATTTTTCAGCTTTTCTGGTTTATGTTTACCTGATTTGGTTTGTATTAAATTTGAACCAGAAGGAACTACTAAACAGGTTATGTGCCTTGGCCTTCGTCCCATTTGCAATTTGGAGCTTTGCATTCACATTTCTGCACAGCTCTACTTCGCTAAATGTAGCCAAATTATGTATGAACGTGGCTTCAATAGGTTGGTGCAGTTTTCCTGTATTTGCTTTCTGGTTTTACTCAGCTTTTTCACATCATGAAAAACTGCTCAAAAGTAAGAGTTTTATTGCTACATGCTTGCTCTTGGCTGCATTTTTCACTTACCAGCAATGGAATGGCAACCTCATCGTTGATCTTCTAAGACAACCATATGGGTGGTCCAGTGTTTGGGCAATTTCACCCAAGTCTATTGGCTTTTCCACGTATTACATCCTATTTGTCGTTGGCTGTATGTATTTTGCTTTGGATTCTGAACGCAGAAGCAACAGAGTGCGTGAGAGAAAACAGGCAAGAATATTTTATGTTTCAGCACTTGTTTCACTTATTTTGGGTACAATGACAGACGTAATACTTCCTATGTTGGGAGTCGGGACTATACCTCCCTTAGCGGATGTTTTTATTCTTCTTTGGGCAGTTGGATTAGTTTATGCCGTAAAAAGATATGGTTTTATGGGGTTGACTCCGGCCACAGCTGCTGAAGACATATTGTCCACGGTGGCTGACTCACTAATGCTAATCGGGCTGGACGGCAAAATCGTCCTTACCAATAGGAAAGTTCATGACTTATTAGGATACACGGAGGAAGAGCTAAAAGGAAAAGATATCGTAAGTATAGTAAGTGGTATAGAAATGACTACAGTAGTGGAATCGGGTGGAGTTTACAGCAACGAAACCACGTTTCTCACGAAGGGTGGAGAACAAATTCCGGTGCTTCTTTCGGGCTCTGTAGTAAAGGATCGAGAAGAAGAAGTGGTGGGAGTTGTGCTAACAGCTTTGGACATAACTAGGCGGAAAGAAATGGAGCAAGAACTAAAAGCCTCCGAAGAAAAATACAGAACTCTTGTTGATCATGCGCTTGCAGGTATCGGTATACACCAGGATAACAGAATCGTCTTCGCTAACCAAAGAATGGCTACAATGCTTGGTTACACTCTGGAAGAATTGATAGGTTTACCTATTGCTGACTTGATTCACCCTGAAGAGCGTAGTGCAGTCCTTGCACGCGCGCAAAAAAGACAACTAGGGCATCCCGAGCCAGAGACCTATGAGATAAGACTGCTAAAGAAAGACGGTAGCTTTTTTTATGCACTCATAAGTAACGGTTTGATTGAATACGACGGCAGAGTGGCCACTCTTATTACAATCTCTGACATAACAGATACAAAAGCACGCAAAGAATTAGAAGAAGCCAACAGGGAGCTTGAAGCTTTTAGTTACTCAGTATCTCATGATCTTCGTGCGCCTCTGAGAAGCATGGATGGCTTTAGTCAAATGCTGCTGGAAGACTATGCAGATAAGTTAGACGATCAGGGCAAAGATTACCTGAGACGTATACGTGCCGCAAGTCAGCGCATGTCTCAGCTGATCAATGACCTCTTGACCTTGTCACGCATTAGTAGAGCTGACATGCACTTCGAAGAACTCAACTTAACAGCCATGGTCGAGGACATTGCAGCTGAGCTTAGGCAAAGCCAGCCTGAAAGGGATGTAAAATTCATCATTGAACCTAACGTTAGGGCATATGGAGATTCTCATCTACTACGGATAGTTTTGGAGAATCTCTTGAGCAACGCATGGAAATTTACTTCGAAACACAAGAGTGCCATCATAGAGTTTGGTGTAAAAAAACGTGACGGCAAGACGGTGTATTTTGTTAGAGACGACGGAGCGGGCTTCGATATGGCTTACGTTGATAAGCTTTTTGTTCCTTTCCAGCGTTTGCATGAGCAAGATGAATTCGAAGGAACTGGTATCGGCCTTGCAACAGTGCAAAGAATTGTGCGCCGTCATGGTGGCACAGTCTGGGCCGAAGGGGAGGTTGAAAAAGGTGCAACCTTTTACTTCACCCTTGGAGAATGAGGGAGGTATTTATGGATAGAAAATTTGTTCTGCTCGTAGAGGACAGCCCTGATGACGTTGAGCTGACTCTAAGAGCACTTTCCAAGAGCGACACCACAGCTGAAGTCATAGTGGCTCATGATGGCGTTGAGGCATTGGGTTTCTTATATGGAACTGGTGCTTACGCTGGACGCAACACAAGTGTCATGCCAGCAATTGTATTCCTTGACCTAAAGTTACCAAGGATAAATGGTTTTGAAGTGCTTGAGCGCATACGCTCAGATGAACGCATAAAGCTGCTTCCTGTGGTTATTCTAACTTCCTCTAACGAGGAAAAAGACTTGATTCGCAGTTATGAACTTGGGGCAAATAGTTACGTTTGTAAACCCGTGGATTTCACAGAATTCTCTAACGCTATATGTCAGTTAGGTTTATACTGGCTATTCTTAAATGAGTCACCCATGAAGGAGAATGAATAAATGTCCGTACGACTTCGCGTGTTGTTCGTGGAAGATTCTGAAGATGATGTACTGCTAATAGTACGCGAGCTGAGACGTGCTGGATATGATGTTTCTTTCCGAAAGGTTGATACACCCGAAGAGATGAGAAATGCTTTATCAAAGGAGGAATGGGATATTATTCTTTCGGACTATGTCATGCCACATTTTACTACGGCCGAAGCGTTGACCATTCTTAAAGAAACTGGACTCGACATACCCTTTGTTATTGTTTCAGGTGCAATCGGCGAACAGACCGCTGTGGAACTTATGAGAGCGGGTGCGCATGATTTCGTCATGAAGGATAGCTTAGCAAAACTTGTGCCTGTTATTCAAAGAGAACTTAGAGATGCCGAAATGAGCCGTGAACGAAGGCAAGCACAAGAAAAGCTAAAAGAATCGGAAGAAAGATACCGCCTCCTTTTTCAGAGTTCCCCAGACGTAATCGGTCAAGTTGATTTGGACGGAAGATTCATAACGGCCAACGTGGCCATGGTTAGAAGCTTAGGCTTTTCCTCTGAAAAGGAAGTCATCGGTAAAACCTTTCATGATCTGATGCCTCAAAATGTTGCCAATTATCGCCTAAAGATGGTTAGGAAGGCATGTAATGAGTCCCGAACGCAAGTCTTTGAAGACCAACGCGCAGGAAGATGGTTCCACAACATCTTCGTTCCCATTAAAATCCCAGAAGGAGAAATCACTGTCCAGATCATTGCAAGGGACATCACCGAAAACAAAAAAGCAGAAGAACAACTGGAGCGCTCCTTCGTGGACTTAGCGGAAACAGTTTCACGGGCAATGGTTTCCAGAGACCCCTACACTGCAACTCATCAACGAAATGTGGCTGAACTCGCACGCCTCGTGGGGCAAAAAATGGGTTTGGACGAAGACAGGTTAAGAGGATTGTATATTGGTGGTCTGCTCCATGACATCGGAAAGATATCAATCCCTGAAAGCCTTCTTAATAAGCCTGGACAGCTTACGGAGGAAGAGTGGAATCTGGTTCGTACCCATGCGAAGAGAGGATATGAAATACTAAAAGATGCAAATTTTCCTTGGCCAGTAGCGGAAATGGCACTTCACCACCATGAACGCCTCGATGGGTCAGGTTATCCAGACGGCCTAAGCGGTGACGAACTAATCATTGAAGTGCGAATCCTTAGTGTCTGCGATGTTGTTGAAGCAATGAGTGCTTATCGTCCCTACAGACCTGCAAGAAGTATTCGAGAAATTATAAGAGAACTGCAAAATGGTAGAGGAGAAAAGTACGATGCAACCGTGGCTGACATTTTGTTGCGAATTATTAGACAAGGAAAATTCGATCTTAGCAGTCGTCCGTGACATTGATTCCGTTTCGAACCCTATAAGCCTTTCGAACATACCCTAGTCTATGGGTTGTCGATATCAAGTAGATATGTGTCTTTCCTTGTACCGGTATGAACGTCAATGTGCCCGCGCTTAAATGTCATTTAATATGCTTCAAGGTTTTTTGTTTTATAGTAAGCTCTAATAAACCTTTAGGAGGTGACCTTTAATGCGGACATCAGTACTTGCAAGCAGAGAGAAATGTTCGACTGCAGGAAGTATTTTTACCCAACAGAACCCCATTGTTTCCTCTGAGGCCACTCTAAAGTGGCAATTCCCTTCTCACCTCCTTTGGCGCTGGCGCAGCGCATAGTACTTTTTCTTCATTAGAAAAGCAAAGTATTTTCTCTTTTCATAAAAGGCTTGAAACGTACTTAGAAACCCTCGCATTCTCAAGAATAGGTAAATGCTTCAGCGCTGCTCTTTTCAACAAACTACCCATACGAGCTAGTTCTTTGGCTCATAACAGCGGCTTTTCAAGAACTTTCTGTTCCACTAACATGAAGTTGTCTCTGTACATGACAAATGCACACGGTGGAACACCACATAGCCAATTAGGCTTAATTCTTTTAATAAGAGGGAGGTCTTTTACTCATGATATCCAATGAAAAGGCAAAATTCGGTGAGTTTGGAGGACAATACGTGCCCGAGGCTGTAATGCAGGCACTCATTGAGCTGGAAAATGAATTCAACAGAGCAAAGAATGATGAGCAGTTCCTGGAAGAATACCACTACTACTTACGTGAATATGATGGGCGTCCCACTCCACTTTACTATGCAGAAAATTTGACCAGAACGTTAGGTGGAGCCAAGATTTACCTAAAGAGGGAGGATCTGAACCACACGGGCGCTCACAAAATCAACAACGCATTGGGGCAAGTCCTTTTAGCAAAACGCATGGGAAAGAAGCGCATCATTGCGGAGACCGGCGCTGGGCAACACGGCGTCGCCACAG
>DMVM01000130.1:5342-6664 GCA_003476705.1 Coprothermobacter sp. | reverse complement strand
AGAGGCTTGAAGCGTGACACTGAAAGCTCTTCCAAGATGCGTTCTTTTATATGCTGGTCCTTTGGAGAAAGCGTGGCAGTAAAACCTTTCAACCAAACTACTTGTTCCCTAGCTTGGATCAACCCGTCTTGTTCCATGAGCCAAAGCATTAGATCAAACTGCCTGCTCTTTGCTCTCCTGAGCACCTTTTCTTTAAGCTCCTCTTTGGGCATACCATCCTTTAGAGGAAACCTTTTGTGGTAATCTTCAAGGAGTCTTCCCACTTCCTCTTTAAGCTTCTCATAGCGCTCTTTGTGGTACACATATGCACCAGTCCCGTAGTTTACTTTGACTAAATTCTCCGACGCAGCCAAGACTTCCTCACCCACACCAAACTTCTTAGCAAGCTCATCTAGTGTCAAAGCCACACCACTCTCATATATGGCTTTTTCTACCTGGAACGTCTTGCCTTTGTGTTCTATGTTTTGAAGTTCATNNCCTCCTATGGTTTCCATGGGAGAGTAGCTGCGAAGGACAAATCGATCACCATAAAGCACACATACAAACGACTCCAGCTGCATCTGGGCATAGCAGCTTTCACCAGCACTGAGTTCGTCCCTGTCTAAGAGTACAACCCTGCCCATTACCTCAGAGGCACCCACATAGAACCTTATCCGGGACCTATTCTTAAGTGGCTTTACATTGCTCAGCAGTGTGAGCTTAACATCCAAAACGCGAGACGGTACCAATGCGCCCTCGGGGGCAATCACATCACCACGTTCCAACTCTTCCACTTTTATGTTGGACAAGTTCACAGCAGTACGTTGACCTGCATAAGCAGCTTCCACGGGCTCTCCGTAAACTTGTATGGAGCGTACCCGAGAGCTAAGCATCTTGGGATAAACAACTACCTCGTCACCCACCTTCAGAGTGCCAGAAATCATGGTGCCAGTAACCACAGTTCCGTGGCCTTGCACAGTGAACACACGGTCAATGGGCATCCTAAAAATACCATCATGGCTACGTTCTTCAATAGACTGAGCAAGGTTATCCAGCTCTGCTACAAGTTTGTCTAAACCCTTGCCAGTAGTGGAGGAAACAGGCACGAAAGCTGCATTTTCCAGCACGGTTCCTTTGAGCGCTTCTCTAACTTCTTCCTCAACCAATGCTAGCCACTCGTCATCCACTAAATCACATTTTGTAAGAACAACAATACCCTTTTTTACATCCAATAAAGAGATGATCTGCAGATGTTCTACCGTTTGTGGCATGATACCTTCATCAGCCGCTATAACCATCATAACAATGTCGATACCGTGGGCACCCGCCAGCATGTTCTTGAT
>DMVM01000130.1:0-5317 GCA_003476705.1 Coprothermobacter sp. | reverse complement strand
AGTTTTTCTTCTTTGAGCCTGTCAGTGTCTTTACCTGTGAGAGCTTTTATGAGTGTGGTTTTCCCGTGGTCGATGTGGCCAGCCGTGCCAATAATTACATTTTTCATACGCAGGAAACAATGTCTTGAAGGGCATCAAAAATGACCTGAAAATCTTCGTCCAGCAGTGTGCGCACATCCAAGATAACCTTGTTCTCCACTATGCGCGATATGATGGGTATGTCCCGCTGGCGCAGTCTACGTTCCAGCTCCACTTCGCTCATGGAACCAATTTCCAACGACACACCGAAAGAAGGTAGCTGCTGGCCCGGTAACGAACCGCCACCAGAAGCTGAATTTACCTGTACTACGGCGCAGTTAACGTCCTTAATCGTATTTAGCATATCATTTAAGCGGTTGGCTCTTTCTTGAAGCTGTTCCATGGGCATGGCCATCATGTGCAGGGTGGGAATCATTTCCATGGGATTACCATCTCTGTAAATACGTAGCGTACCTTCTAGCATAGTGAGACACAGTTTATCCACCCTTAACGCACGAGTGAGTGGATTCTTTTTCATGGCATCAATAAAAGCTTTTTTGCCCACGATGATGCCGGCTTGCGGACCCCCTAGTAGCTTGTCACCGCTAAAAGTGACGATGTCCACACCTGCATTGACTACTTCTTGGACGGTGGGCTCATGGTCTATTCCCTGCAGCGCTAAGTCCACCATAACACCACTACCTAAATCCATCATGGTAGGTACATTATGACTTTTACCAATGCGAGCTAACGTCCCCACATCCACTTCCTGTGTAAAACCAATGATGCGGTAATTGCTGGTATGGGCTTTAAACAGTAGCCCCGTGTTTTCGCCAATGGCACCAGTGTAGTCTTCTACACGGGTGCGGTTAGTTGTGCCCACTTCTTTGAGAATGGCACCGCTTTGTGTCATGACATCGGGGATGCGAAAAGACCCACCTATTTCAATGAGTTCACCTCGAGAAACAATAACCTCTTTACCCCGTGCCAGAGTATTGAGCGCTAGCAAAACTGCTGCAGCATTGTTGTTAACAACTAGAGCTCCTTCCACTCCCAGTAGTTCCCTAAGTAAACCTTCTACGTGTACATACCGAGAACCGCGCTCGCCTTCCTCAACATCGTACTCCAGCGTATTGTAGTGAAAGGCAATTTCTTTTAGCTGCTGTTCTAGTGAAGGAGGCAAGAGAGATCTACCAAGATTAGTATGAACGATAATACCAGTGCCGTTTACCACTCGCCTGAGGCTGCGCAAATCAAGCTCATGCATAAGCTTACATAGATCATCAACCAAAGCGTCTGTGTTCACGGAATGCATTTTCCCTTCGCTGATGCCCTGACGCCACCTCTCAAGCACTTCGCGCACCGCGTTAACCAAAGAGCTGTGACTGCGCGTTTCTGCAAACTTGACCACTTGTGGAAGTTTCAAAAACTCATCAACTGAAGGAAGTAACCGAAACAGGTTTTGGCTATCAGTGTTCTCTTTTCCTCTCGCCATACGTTTTTATTATTACACAGAAAAAGGTCTCACAAGCGCTGTTAACGCGCCTTAGTAAGCGCTAAACCACTTTGATGTCCACATCTTCTCGTGCTATGACACGACCAACGATGTGGGCCTGAATATGAAATTTCTCTTTGAGCTCTGAAACAAAAGTGGCCGCTTTGTCCTCTGCCATGGCAATGAGTAACCCACCAGACGTTTGAGGGTCGAAGAGTAGATCAGTCATGGCATCCTCTTTGCAAGATAATGCCACCTTTCCTCTTAGGTAATCTTTGTTCCTATAAGTGCCAGCAGGTATGAGACCCATCTGTGCCAGCTCCACAGCGCCCTCAATGATTGGCACAGCATCCCTTTGTATGACCAGCGTGACTCCGCTGCCTGATGCCATTTCATAGGCATGGCCAAGGAATCCAAAACCTGTTATGTCGGTGCAAGCACTTGCTTGAAGCTCCACCATAAGCCTAGAGGCTTCTTTGTTCAAGGCTTTCATTACTTGCACTGCTCGAGCAGCCACTTCCGGCGGGCATAGATCACCCTTAATGGCAGTATTGATAACCCCTGTACCCAATGGTTTGGTTAGAACCAAAACATCCCCCACTCTTGCTGTGCTGTTTCTTACGATGGCATGGGGCTTCACGTAACCTATCACGCTAAGACCGTACTTGGGTTCATCGTCATCAATGGAATGCCCGCCTGTAACTACGGCTCCGGCTTCCTTTACTTTGTCCCATCCACCCTTTAGTGTTCGCTCCAAAAGATCCATGTAGCAACTGGGCCAGCATACCACGTTCAATGCAAACATGGGTTCACCACCCATGGCATAAATGTCGCTAAGGGCATTAGCAGCAGCTATTTGTCCAAAATCATAAGGATCATCCACCACCGGCGTAAAAAAGTCCAACGTGTGTATGACTGCCATGCCTTCAGGTATTCGGTAGACTGCAGCATCCTCATTGGTTCCCAAACCCACTAAAAGATTCTCTTCCCGCTGTTCTTCATTTTCAAACTGGTGCAGTACCTGCGCCAGGGCCTGAGGGCCAATTTTTGCCCCTCAGCCAGAAGCCTTCGTCATCTGGGTTAATCTGATACCTTCTTCCATGTCGCGGTACTGCACCTCCTCCCTATCAAATATGTATTTTTCAAAAAGAGTTTTCTTATTGCATTGCCTCCTGCAAAAGCTTCATGGCTTCTTCCAAATCTTCTTCACTAACCCTGATTACTGGACCGGTGCAACCCATTCCGCTCTCAGCATAGATCCCATGAGACCAAAGGAGCTTAACCACGTCCTCCAGCTCCAACACGTCAATACCAGATATCTCTTCTGCTACGGGCTTCGGATCAGGCATTTTTACTTCTTGCAAGTCAGCTGCAGGTGCCTTTTCCTTTTTGCTAAGTAAATCCTTCCAACCTATGCGGTTTAGCATTTCAAATTCCTGACGCGAGATTTCCTTAAGGTTGCCTTTTACCAGATCGGCTGCAAACTTTATGGCATTGGCGGCCACAGGTGCACCTGAAGCTCTGGATAAAATCATGATGATGCGATCATATCCTTCGCCAATGCCAGGGCCATAACCAAACCCGATGGATTCGTAGTCTCCGCCTGTGGTAAACGCAGACAATATCTTAACCAGCAGATTGCCCGTAAGCGTGTCTGTAACCATGACGTCACAGGAAGCAGCCAGCAAATCATTCCCACGCATAACCACACCGCCATCTTCCCTGAGTGACTGAGCGAATTTTATGGGGTAACCCCTTTCCTTAAGCTGATTAAGTACTCTTTCTACCTGCCTTGCGCCATCCACATTCAATATGCCAACAGTGGGTTCCTTTATCCCCAAGGCTTTTGCCACAATGTTGCCATAAACAGCGTTCTTCACCATGGCTTCCACACGATCCGCAGCTGCAGTGCCCGTAGTGGTCGCCAGCAATATCTCTTTGCCTTTGGCTGGCGTTATGAGCCTTCCCACAGTGGAAACACCCAGTGGGAAATTGTAGTGCAAGGTCACACAAGCATCAATTTCATGCTTGTCCAGGAGTTCTTCCATGAGACAGTGGCACCCTTCCAACGTCTGGGCTTCATAGCAATGCAGAAAACTGTTACCCTTTGCCCCGATGAGTACTACTTCCACATCGTCATAGAGTTTTTGAGCAAGTTCGGCTCCGCGGATAATTTCCTCAGTGCCGTGCTCACTGCCCAGTGTAGTAATACCCACTCGCACTTTCTTTCTGTATTCGCCTTTTTCCAAGAAATCGGCTACCTGTTCCAAAATGTCAGCCATTAAGTTTCTGTCCATGGTTTTTACACCTCTTCGTTCCTGAGGCGCTCAGCCAGGTCTCGGAGAACATCTGCAAGTAGTTTACGTAGCTGTTCCTCCTCACCGGCTTTTACTTCAGTGGGCTTCTCTTCCTCTTTACCCTTGTTGCTTTCGATGAGGAAGGAAACACCATCGAACTGGTTTGTCATGCGACTAAGGAACAAGCTCCCCTTCCCAATAACCATGACCCGAGAAAGTTTACCCTCCAGTATCTTTTCTCGAGCGTAACCCATGATTGGCACACCAGAAGGAATGTGGCCCTGAGTAGGTGCAAACCCGGGCATGCCGTGCTTTCTTATGAAATCATCCATGTTTTCTTTAGTAATTTCGCCGCGTTTCACAGCCAGTGCTGCAATCATTTTGTAGTTCGACTTTGGAACGTCACCAGCACCAGCTGGCTCTGTGACCTCCGGGTTCTGCATTTCAGGAGCATACTTGTCCACATCCTGTAAATTCAAGCCCAGCTTCTCCAAAGGTTTCACAGTTAAAGCACTCATGACTTGCTGTGGCGACGAACCGGTACCCACAGTATGGACGCCAATGCTGTCCAGACGTATCTCAGGACTTATACCATCATTCTCTGAGATGAGCACAGCAAACCCACCCAAAACATCCTCCAGCAGCGGAACACCTTTCTTTACGTGTTCCTTGGCGTTCATACCAAGTTTCGCTGTGGCGCCTCCTGCAACTACTGCCACGTTTTTAAATACACCTGAGGCCACCATGGATGCTGCATGAAGGATGGCATGAGCTGGACCTGCACAAAAACCCCGTACATCGGAACCTGCAGCATTCACAGTGCCCACAATTTCACCGATGGCTTTGGCAAAATTGCCTCCACCTCTCTGGTTCATATCACCACAAGCTTCTTCGGAGCACTCAATGATGTATTCGATAGCACCCGGATCCATGCTCGTATTCCTTAGCAGATGCTTTAGAGCCAGAATCGCAGATGCCTTAGTCGCCAAGTTCTCAAGCATGACATGAGCTGCCAGTGTTTCATCCATGTCGTGAGCCTTTCTGACACACCCCACCACTTTTCCATCCAGCTTTAACGGAATCCCTTCGTCTTCTATGTGTTTCTCAATTTCAGCTAAGGGCTTTCCTTTGAGCTTACTAAGGTCTTTTTCATTCAGCAAGGCATGTTTAGAGAGCTTTTCTTTAATCTGCTGTGCAAAGGACTCCTCCAACAAAACCAAGTCAAAAACGTCAGCTATTTGCATGAGCCCATAGAACTCATCTTCCGGCATGATTTCTCCGAACATGCCAAATCTTTTCGCCTCTGTCAAATGCTCGTACCACGGTTGAGGAATGTTCTCGAGCTCTTCAGGATCCATGTTTCCAATGAAAACTTGGTTCGGTGGGTAACCTACACACTGTTCGTAGCTTCGTACAAACTGAGGGGCTTTTTGGAGAAACTCGGTGATCTTGTTCTCGGCTTTCTCCAACGTAAATGTGGTTCCTGCTTCAGTCATAATGTTTGGTG
>DMVM01000005.1 GCA_003476705.1 Coprothermobacter sp. | reverse complement strand
GGAAAGCGTCCTGAGTCTTACTTTTGACTTCGCTCAGCTGCTGCTGAGTTGCTTTTTTCTGTTGTTCTAGCTGTTCATTTTTCTTCTGCAGATCAGAGTATGTTGCCGCCTCACCCGGCAAAGGAATAGCCAAAGCGGCAATTATAACAAAAACAATTATCACAGAAACCCACTTTGAAAACACCCTACATCTCCAACTCACTACTAGCCACCTCCCTAATACTTCTGTGTATGGCCAAGTATGTCCCTCCGAACACAAATACAACTGACAAAACTGCACTCAAAAGTACATAGGGCTCCCAACTCGATAGCGGTACAGTTAATCCAAACAAGAGGCTGTTAACAACATTTACCAAATCAATCACCAGCGGCGCCGCATATATACCTAATATCACCGATACAATGACCCCTATGGCAGCAAAACTTACAATGTACAACAAGAACGGCATCAGTAAGAACCTTGGGCTAGCTCCAAGTAAGGAGTACAAAGCCAACGATTCACGTTGTTTTAACACCTCAGATTCCACGAGTAGCATGGCCAGAATAGCCAATACAGCTACCATAACTATAAGTATAGCGAATATCGCGTTGTACATGCCAGATATAAATGTGGAAACACTCTGAGCTTGTTCATATGGCGCGAGCAAGTCAGTTATATAGGTAGCAGTCCTCATCTCATCAATGAACTGTTTCATGCTTTCAAGACTGGTAAACCTGATTTCAAAGGAGGGCGGTATGGGGTTTTCAGAAATGTTCTCGAACAGCCAGCTGTACTGTGAAAGGGAAAGCCTTAGCTCTGCTAACGCTTGTTCCGAACTCACAAAGGTTACTTCGGCTACACCTGGCCTACGGACGAAGTCAGCTCTTATGGATTGTATTTCCTCTTGTGGTAAAGACTTATCTATGAAAACCACTGTTTGAAGCTGACTAAGAGCCGTACTCTGTATTTTTTGGAACCACACGCTTGTACTAAAGGCGAAACCTCCCAGTAACGTTGCAATAATGATAAGCCCAGCTAATACTGCCCCTTGAGCTATATTAGATCGAATTAGCCGCCACGCCCATACTATTTCACGAAGCAACCGATTAAGCCAAAGATTTGAGTTTTTTTGCATCGAAAACAATACTTCCCCTTTCCAACCTGATTACCCTAGTTCCCATTTCTGCAACCAATTCCACGTTATGCGTAGCTAGCAAAACTGTGGTATTCATATTTGCAGTAAGGTTCTGTATAGTCTTGATAAGCTCTCTTGCCGTATTCATATCCAAGTTCGCTGTGGGTTCATCAGCAATGAGCAGTTCTGGTTCATGCAAAATCGCTCTGGCAAAAGCGACTAATTGTTTTTGTCCACCAGATAACTCCTCGGGCATGAAGCTCTTCTTATCCAAAAGCCCAAGTTTGTACAGCAACGCTTCTGCACGTCGTTTCACTTCTGGCACGGGGTAATCTCTGACCTCTAAACTCATGATTACATTCTCGTAAACAGTCCTGTCATTAAGGAGATAAGAACCCTGAAAGATGATACCTGTTCTAAGCCTCAAGTCGCGTAGATCCCGATCACCGCCAGAAGGATCAGTTCGGTGCCCAAGAATATCAGCGTAACCCGATGTAGGCTTTCTAAGCCCCATTAGAATATGGAGAAGTGTTGTTTTACCTGCACCAGTTGGACCAATAAGGTAAACAAACTCTCCCCGGTGCAAATCAAAACTAACGTTGTTCAAAGCCGGTTCATAACCCTTCCCATATATTTTTGTTAAACCGTGTACACTGATTACAGTCTCTTCAACATCCATGTTATTCATCTGATGACTCCACTTTTACACCCTGCAAGAACTTTACCATAAAATCCGTTATATCGCCGTCCATAACGTTGGCTATGTCACCCCTGGAATATCCGGTGCGATGATCTTTAACCATGTTGTATGGATGGAAGACATAAGAGCGTATCTGGTTCCCCCATGAAGCAGATTTTACATCTCCCCTGATTTCTTCCATGGACTTCTTTCTTTCCTCTTCATGATACTGGTGAACGCGTGCCCTCAAAATGCGCATTGCTCTTTCCCTATTTTGAAGCTGTGAACGTTCCTCAGTGACTGTAACTGTGATACCAGTTGGCTTATGTACTAATCTGACGCCTGATTCAGTTTTGTTCTGGTGTTGTCCGCCCGCACCACCACTCCTAAACGTTTCAACTTCAATATCATCAGGATTTATCTCTACTTCAACATCTTCCACATCTGGCACTACATCAACCAAAGCAAAAGAGGTATGTCTTCTGTGGTCGGCGTCAAAGGGGGACAATCTAACCAAGCGGTGTACACCTTTCTCTGCACGGAGGTATCCGTATGCGTAGGAACCGCGCACGAAAATTGTGCAAGACTTCACACCGGCTTCTTCCCCTCTGGAGATGTCCACAATTTCTGTTTCGAAACCCATCCTCTCAGCCCAACGTAAGTACATTCGCATGAGCATTTGGGTCCAATCCATAGCGTCCACGCCGCCAGCACCAGCATGCAGCATCAATATGGCGTCGTTCGTATCATAGGGTTCCGTGAAGAGTGTCACCAGCCTAAAAAGCTCAATACGTTCCTGAAGTTCCTTCAACGTAGCGAGTGCATGCTCAAACAGCTCTTCATCATAACCTTCCTGGAGAAGCTCTAAAGCAGCATCGAGGTCTTTTAAAAGGTTTTCAATCTGCTCAACGCGTTCAATTTCTTCTTCGAGCCGCTGTACTTTTCTTGCCACAGTCACGGCTTTATCCGGATCAGACCAAATGTCGGGCTTCTCGTACACTTTACGTACGTCCCTAAGCTCGGCCTTCTTATCGTCCAGCTTTATGTTCTCAACTATCTCTTTAAATTCCGATGCAGCATCTTCACGTGCTTGTATGATTTCTTCCAGTGTCAACGGTTGCGTCCCTTCCTTTGAGTGTCTCTTTGGACTAATCTAATGTTCAAGAAGTATGTGAAGAAATCCTTTCTGATGTTGCTAAGCATTTCTGCAAACATCATGGCAGCTTGGTACTGATATTCAACTAGAGGGTCCTTTTGTCCTAAAGCTTGCCATCCTATGCCTTGTTGCAAGTACTCCATGTTCTGTAAATGATTGATGAAGTTCCAGTCCATTACTCGAAGCAAAACTTTCTTGTCCAGCTCCGGATCAACGTTACTAAGTTCGTTTTTCTTTGCATTATAGTTGGACATTATTACAGAGAGTACAGCATCCTTTACCTCATCTTGGCTAGCATTTTCCAAGCCCTCAACTGCTATACCCAGGGCCAATAGCTGTTGCGAAACACTTTCAGGATTGCGCGCTAGATCTTCAGCAAAGTGCTCTGCTAAACGTTCCACTAAGGGAGTAACATCTTCCATCTCCAAGATTTGTCTTCTTTCCTTGTAGATGTACTCTCTTTGTTGACCCAGAACATTGTCATAATCCAAAAGCCTTTTTCTTATTTCATAATGATAGTTTTCAACTCTTTTTTGAGCTGTTTCAATGGCACGGGTCAAAAGTGGGTGTTCGATGCGCTCGTCTTCTTCCACGTGCAATTTATCAAAAATACCTTTGAGCGTATCACCGCCATAAAGTCTCAAGAGCTCATCTTCTAAAGACAAGTAAAACTGCGAGCTACCAGGATCGCCTTGCCTTCCGCTTCGTCCTCTAAGCTGGTCATCTATTCTTCGAGCCTCGTGCCGTTCACTACCGATGACATGCAGTCCGCCCAGCTCTGCAACACCTTCACCAAGAACAATGTCAACGCCTCGTCCTGCCATGTTCGTAGCCACTGTGACAGCACCACGTTGGCCAGCTTTTGCAATGATTTCTGCTTCTTTTTCGTGGTACTTAGCATTTAAAACTTCGTGCGGAATGCCTTCTTTCTTCAACATTCTTGAAAGTTTTTCAGATTTCTCTACAGACCTGGTGCCTATAAGTACAGGTTGTCCCTTAGCATGCCTTTCTTTGATATCTGCCACAATTGCACGAAACTTTCCTTCTTCACTACTGTAAATCACGTCAGGCAGGTCCACTCTGATCATGGGTTTGTTTGTGGGAACCGCCACAACGTCCATATCGTAAATACCGCTGAATTCATTTCCTGCTGACGCTGCAGTTCCTGTCATGCCAGCAATCCTGTTGTACAGCTTAAAGAAGTTCTGATATGAAACCAGAGCCAACACCTGCGATTCACCTTTAACTTGCACGCCTTCTTTGGCTTCAATTGCTTGATGAAGTCCATCACTGTATCTTCGTCCATACATGAGCCGTCCAGTGAACTCGTCGATGATAATTACTTCACCGTCTTTTACTATGTAATCCACTTCTGACTTATAAAGATATTCAGCGCGCAATGCCTGAAGAACTTTTCTAAGAAGGTCAGCATTTTCAGGCGCATACAGATTATCAGTTTTTACGAACCGTTCCACTTTATGTGCTCCAGACTCGTGCAAAATGACATTTCGTTCCTTTTCTTCAACGTCAAAGTCCACACCTGGAACCATTCTTCGAGCCAGTTTGGCCAGCTCATAGTAAATGCGAGTGTCTTCTTGACCGGGTCCGCTAATGATAAGAGGCGTTCTAGCTTCATCGATAAGTACAGAATCTGCTTCGTCTACTATTGCATAATCCAGTCCCTGCTGAACAATGTCTTCTTTGCTTAAAGCCATGTTGTCGCGCAAATAATCAAAACCAAACTCATAGTTTGTTCCGTAAACCACATCAGCCGCATAAGCCGCTTTTTTCTCTTCAGTAGTTTGGTTGCTGTGAATATAGGCAACTGTCAAACCAAGTGCTTCATAAACAGGCTTCATCCAATTAGCGTCACGTTTCGCCAAGTACTCGTTAACAGTCACGACGTGCACTTTGTGGCCAGAAACAGCCATGGCGTAAACGGGCAACGTGGCAACCAGCGTCTTACCTTCTCCGGTCTTCATTTCAGCTATTTTTCCTTCAAACAGGACTTTTCCGCCTATAAGTTGTACATCAAAATGCCGCATGTTGAGCTGCCGTCGAGCCACTTCTCTGACCACGGCAAACATTTCAGGGAGCAGTTCGTCTACTGACTTACTTTTATCGAGTTGATTCTGAAAATACGTCTTCTTGTTATGAAGATCGTCATCGGATAATTGCATCATTGCAGGCTCAAAAGCATTGACTTTATCTGCGAAATCAAAATACTTCTTCAAATGTCGATCCGATGCGGATCGTCCGAACCACTTAAACATTACTCAGTCAATACCTCTATAACACCGTAACCACGTTTCTTTCTTTTATATACAATTTTAGGGTCGCCTGTATCTGGATCCATGAACACGAAGAACGTATGGCCCAATGACTCCATTTGCAGTATGGCCTCTTCCTCGCTCATGGGTAGCACAACAAATCTCTTGCGTCGCTCAATGAGTGGCTCCTCAACCTTCTCTTCTCCGAGGAGAGAACCTATGTTCAAAGTCGTTGTTTTCTCTACCCTTCCACCCTGACGTGAATCAAATAACTTTTCCTTGAAACGCTTTATGTTGGATTCAAGCTTATCAGCAGCTTTATCAATGGCAGCGTAAAGATCCGGGTCTTCCACTTCTGCACGAATAAGTCTTCCGTTCGCGTCAAGCGTCACTTCAACGTCAAAAACAGGTTCACGAGCTTGACGTTCCTTTTCAACCGCCACTTTTACACCGAGAATGGGATCAAAATAGCGGTAAACACGCCCTATTTTTTCCTCGATGTACTGTTTTATGGCTGCAGTCAGTTCTATGTTCTTCCCAACCATCTCAATTTTCACGTTTTCGTCTTTCACCATTCATCCCCTCCTTAACATGCTTATACCCAAGATGGCGACCTAAAACCCTCTCCTACTACTCTTACACCTTCAACAACGATGTAAAAACTCTTTGGATCAACACGTTTAACGATCCTCTCCATTTCATCTGTTTCTGATTGAGAAACACAAACTACGAGAGCCTTCCTCTCCGTCCCGGCATAGGAGCCCCAACTTTGAAGCAGCGTTGCACCTCTACCCAGATTTTCATCTATTTCCTTCAACATATGCTCGTAATTGTCGCTTATTATGAGGAACACACGCTCTCTGATGAATCCCTTCTGCATCATATCCACTGCAGCACTACCAATAAAGATGCTCACAATAGCCAGCAGCGCCACATCAGTACTCCTAAAAACCAGCGCCATGATAGTCACTACCGTTGCATCAGCAATGAAAATCGATTGTCCCACCGAGATGCCAGTGTATTTATTAATTATGAAACCGATTATATCCGTTCCCCCTGTGGTTGCCCTGCCCTTAAAAACGAGTCCCAACCCAATACCTGATAAAGCTCCTCCATAGAGAACGCTCAAAATCAAGTCGCTGGTAAGTGGCTGAGCATAATACTTGCTTAGCAAATCCACGAAAAAACTAAGGAAGAATGTTCCAATGAGTGTCCCCGTACCAATATGAGAACCCAAAAGCCAAAAAGCCAGTGCGAACAATACAAGGTTCAATATGAGCATCCATGTTCCAATACTTAGAAAGGGAACAAAGTGGTTAACAGTGAGAGCTAATCCTCCTACACCGCCAGGCGCCAAATTATGGGGAAACAAGAACGCTACTAAACCAAAAGCAGTTACTAAACACCCCAGCACAATTAACAGAATATCATTAAAACGAGGAATAGACTTTCTGAAAGAGTCAATCATATAACCAGCACCCTACTCTGCAAAAGATGTCATGTATTTATCTTTGAGCTTGATATAGTCTAATGCATTTTCTTTTATGCCTTGAATTTCTTCCTCTGTCAGCGTCCTCACAATCTTGTAGGGATTCCCCACTACCAGCGAACCTGATGGAATACGCTTGCGAGGAGGAATAAGCGTTCCAGCTGCTACCAGTACATTGTCTTCTATTTGTACTCCATCAAGCACAATAGCGCCCATACCAATGAGCACATTGTTTCCCACACTGCAGCCATGAAGAATAGCCCCATGTCCCACGGTAACATAATCACCGATTTTCGTTGGCAAAGTATCAGTCACATGGACCACAGCATTATCCTGTATATTGCTGCCTTCTCCTATGTAGATGCCATTCATGTCACCTCTTATGGAGGCGAAAGGCAGAATAAACACGTCTTTCCCTATGTAAACCTCGCCAGAAACAAAAGCCATATCATGAATAAACGCTGTCTCGTCTACGGTAGGGATTTTCCCATCATATCCTAATACCATTGTTATCCCTCCTAACAAAGGTGGTGGAGACGACGGGATTCGAACCCGTGGCCTCTGCCATGCCAAGGCAGCGCGCTCCCACTGCGCCACGTCCCCACTGCGGTATTTATCTTACCACAGCTTTGCTCCAAGTGTCAAGCCAAGCTCCCTTTTGCGACTTTTTCGCGGACGCGAACAAGCACAGCGCTCATATTGTCAGTAGCACCAGCTTTCATATACTTTTCAAAGAGGCAACCTAGCATGCTTTTTTTACTGTAAAATAAGCAATCACTTATTTCCTCATCAGTAAGAGCATCAGTAAGACCATCACTGCAAATGAGAAAGGTATCATATTCATCTAAAGGAAATTGTTTTATGATGGTTTGAACCTTTCGTTCCTCAAGACCACCTCCAAGGCATTGTAGAAGCACTCCTCTTAAAGGATGTTGACGCGCCTGCGCCACAGTAATAGTCCCTTCGTCAATCAGAGCCTGCAGTAAGGACTGGTCCTTACTAATCTGCCTTAGCTCATCTTCATGGACACCATACACACGACTGTCACCGACGTTGAAAACCCAGACTGTGGATCCACAAATGAGTATTCCAGCGACCGTGGTCCCCATGTTTGACATGCTGAGATTCATCAATGCTTCTTTAACGATTTGAAGATTCATCTCCTGGATGCAGCGGTCAATCGAGTCAGCGGATTCTATGCTTAACCAGTTCAAGGCTAGGTAATCCAAAGCCAATCGACTAGCTACTTCTCCAGCTTTATGACCACCCATGCCATCTGCAACGGCAAACACAAAAGAGTTTCCTTCAAAGACTACCCTTTGAAGATCAGCCATTTCTTCTTTTTGAATGACATCACTCATTATGAGCAGAGCATCTTCATTATTTGACCTAACTTTACCTCGATGGGTCATGTATTCGACTTCCACACGCAAGCTCATAGTATATGTGGCACCCCCCATTAGGTCCTATTCTCTATTTTCTATTCTCACTTGCCCTACACAGTTCCATTTTACTTAACTTTGCACAGCAATTGTGTTTCACGTAAAGAGTTATTGCATCGAACACGAACAAACATGTTATAATTTGTTAACCTTCTTATCCAGAGCGGTGGAGGGAAAGGCCCGAAGAAGCCCGGCAACCAGCGAGGGAGAAAACCGAGCATGGTGCCAACTCCTTCTGCACCAGTCATGGTGTGGGAAGATAAGAAGGTTTATACACGAATCCCTCCATCGGAGGGATTTTTTTTGTGAAAAATTTGCATTTTGGAGGTGCTAAATTGATGAAAATGAGGTCCTACAGATTCACTTCTGAATCTGTTACTGAAGGCCACCCTGATAAAGTGGCAGACCAAATATCTGACGCCATATTAGATGCTCATCTGAGAACTGATCCACAGGCAAGGGTGGCAGTAGAAACAACTGTGAAAACCAACCTTGTGGTTTTGGTAGGTGAAGTTACATCGACCAGTTACGTTGATTACGTCGGTGTGGCCAAACAAGTTCTTGAACGTATAGGATACACTGACCCCGCTTTAGGTTTTAGTGTGCAGGAAAACATGTATGTGGTAAACATACAGCGCCAGTCACCTGACATTGCCTTAGGTGTAGACGAATCGTTGGAAAGCAAGACTGGTGAAATGGAACACGAACTCGGAGCTGGCGACCAGGGTATGATGTTCGGTTACGCTGTGGATGAAACGGAAAACTTCATGCCCCTGTCCATCGAATTGGCGCACGCGCTTACAAAAAGACTTGCCGATGTACGCAAACAGAACATAGTTGATTTTCTGCGCCCTGACGGGAAAGCACAAGTCACTGTGAGTTATGACGGGCTAACCCCTGTCGCCATAGATCATGTGGTGGTTTCTGCACAGCATAGTCCAGAAGTTCATGAGAAGACCCTCAGAGAATTCATCATGGAAGAAGTCATCAAAAAGGTTATTCCGAAAGACTTATTAACAGGACAGACACGATTCCACATAAACCCCACTGGCCGCTTTGTAGTGGGAGGTCCCAACGGCGACTCCGGAGTAACAGGCAGAAAGATCATCGTGGACACCTATGGATCCAGAGCGCCCCACGGGGGTGGTTCTTTCAGTGGTAAGGACCCCACAAAGGTAGATCGTTCAGCTGCCTATGCTGCTAGGTATTTGGCAAAGAACATTGTGGCTGCAGGCTTAGCAAGGGAAGTTCTCATACAGCTTGCATACGTGATCGGCGAAGCAAAACCTGTGTCCATTTATGTGGACACGTTTGGAACGGGCAAAGTAGACGAAGGTACTCTTGAGCAGTTCCTCATTGAGCAAGATTTCATACAGCTCACACCCAGAGGTATTATTGAGAAATTTGGTCTACAACATCCTGAAGGATGGAGCTACGTTGACACGGCTGCCTATGGCCACTTTGGCAAGTCCATTTACCCTTGGGAACAACTTGACATGGTCCCCGTTCTTAAGGACTATTTCTCTTTGCATGCATGCACAGGTGGTTAGTTGCCCTTAACAATACACATTTAGGAGATGCCTCCCTCGCCACAGCAGAAGGGGAGGCATCTCCGGGTGATTTAGTCAGAGTCACTCTCCACGGAAGAAAACTGAAGGGCATCGTTTTAAAAAAAACGGATACAAAAACCCCACATACCTTTGAAATTCTTGAATCAAATTATGCTCCTAGCTGGCTTGTTTGGCAATGCCTGCAGGTGCTCGAGGAGTATCCAATAAACTGTTTCGAACTCTTGGAACTCGGAAAGAACTGGAAGGAACGACCTCGTGCGTTCATTCAGCTTAAAGCTTTCAACTACGTACCTGTAGGTACCAAGGAAAAAGAACTTATAAAACTCCTAAGAGAGAAGCCATTGGAGTTAACAAATACCGTTCTGAGAAAGTTTAAAGTACAAATTGAGAGCTTCCTTTCCTTGGGTATTGTTGAAAAAGTGGTCGTGCCTCCTACAAGCTACACGTTAACGTACGCACGGTTGGAAAAACCCTCGTTGTTCGTACCTAGCCATTTGTACGAAAAATTCGCTCATCGACCATTGCCACTGATCTTCTGGAAGAAACTCCTTGGACATTGGACAGTAGAAAAACTTAAAGAGGAAGAAGCTTTGGTTTTAGAGCTGCATGTGCTAAGTAGCATGAAGCTCCCTGTGGACAGAAACATGCCCAGACAGGAGAAACCACCAACAACCTTGGAAGAGCTGTCACCCTACATAAGAAACTTATTGGAAAAAGGGGAAAAGACCCTACTCGTATTTCCGTCCCTCCAGATGGCTCGAGGATTTGCAAGAGAAATACTCAAACACAAACTGCCAGCTATTCTGGATTCGGGTGGATACACAAAATTCCTCCAAGAGATTTGCTCCTCCAAAGGCGGTGGACTAATCA
>DMVM01000023.1:1647-16661 GCA_003476705.1 Coprothermobacter sp. | reverse complement strand
CACTATTTTCTTGAGCAGGAAAAGTATTTTTCGAGAAACAGTGTCTACGGGGAGAAAGACGATGCAGAACGGTTTTTCGCATTTAGTATGGGCGCTTTGGAACTGGCAAAACGTGAGAAATTTGATATTCTTCATGCTAATGACTGGCACACTGCTTTAATACCTGTGTTGGTACGGCAGGATGAACTTCCTTTCAAAACCGTATTCACCATACATAATCTTGCCTATCAAGGTTTATGTAGTCGGTCGCTTTCAGGTTTTCTGAGATTGACACCTGACATGGATGCCCTGATGCGACAAGATAACAACACAATGAATCCCATGAAAGGTGGCATCTTATGTGCCGACTACGTTACAACAGTTAGTCCCACCTACGCGAAGGAAATACTAACGCCAGAATACGGCGCGGGATTAGAAAGCGTGCTCGTTCAAAGAAAAGACAGGCTCATAGGTATTCTCAACGGCATCGATATGGAGCTTTATAATCCGTCTACCGACCCACACATTTATGTGAACTTTACAAGCGAATGGGAGAAAAAACTTGCAAATACAAAAGCTCTCAGGAAAGAACTGAATTTGGAAAATGGACCGTATCCTGTGATTGGTTTAGTTAGTAGGTTTGTGGAGCAAAAGGGAATTGATTTGGTAGCGAAGGCATTAGACTTCATCGTGGAGTTAGGCGCACAGCTTGTTGCTCTGGGTACAGGGGATAAGAAATACGAAGAATTACTCTTTAAAAAAGCCAGTAAGTACCCGAACATGGTCTCAGTAAACATAACATTCGATCCTGTGTTGGCTCAGCGGATCTACGCTGGTAGCACACATTTTCTTATGCCTTCCAGGTTTGAACCCTGCGGCCTTGGGCAGATGATAGCGCTAAGATATGGCAGTATTCCCGTAGTAAGGCGTACAGGTGGGTTGGCAGATACTGTATTTGATGCTGAAAAAGAACCAAACGGCAACGGTTTTGTGTTTGACGAGCCTACTGTTGATGGTTTGCTAGGTGCTGTTAAGAGAGCAGTTGCTTATTATAAGGATGAAAAAATGCACAAGAATCTTTTC
This sequence comes from Coprothermobacter sp., assembly GCA_003476705.1. Lineage (GTDB taxonomy): Bacteria > Coprothermobacterota > Coprothermobacteria > Coprothermobacterales > Coprothermobacteraceae > Coprothermobacter. The sequence continues at coordinate 15,599 of DMVM01000023.1, read as the reverse complement.
AACAGAGCCATAACTTCTGATGTGTCTTGGGATAGTTCGGCTAAAGCGTACGTAAAACTTTATGAGAAAGCTCTTATCAGTTGAAACTGAGGGCGTAATACATGTCGGAGTTTAGGAAGGATCCGCTTACCGGCACATGGGTCATAATAGCCCCTGAAAGAGCTCAAAGACCCATGGATGCTAATCACAGAACTGCTCAAGAGGAAGAATTTACTGAATGGAGCGAGGAGTGCCCGTTTTGTTCTGGGAATGAACTAATGACTCCACCAGAGGTACTGGCATACAGGAATCCGGGTACTGGATCCAACCAGCGAGGATGGACACTAAGAGTGGTTAGAAATAAGTACCCTGCACTTCTACCAGACTTAAGGGCAAACATAGTAACAGGAAATGACTTACATAGCAGTTTGGTAGGCTTCGGATATCATGAGGTGATTATTGAAACACCGTCACACTCGCGTGATTTTGCATTCATGGCACTTGATGAAATCGAAGATGTTTTATGGGCATGGCGAGATAGACTTTTGTCGATCAGGGCTGATAAACGCATAAAGTACGCTTTAGCCTTTAAGAATTACGGACACAGAGCTGGAGCTTCTTTAATGCATCCACACAGCCAGATTATTGCTACTCCTATGGTCCCTAAAAGAATAGAGGAAGAAGTGCAAAACATGAGGAATTACTACGATGAAAAGGGCGCATGTTTGCTTTGTGCGATGCTGAACGCTGAGAAAGCCGAAAAGAAAAGGATTGTGGAGCAGAATCAAAGCTTCACGGCTTACTGTCCTTACGCTTCTATGAGTGCTTATCAAATCATGATTTTCCCGAATCGGCATAGTTCTGAATTCATAGAACTCAACTCTGTCGAGATAAAGGACCTTTCCAAGATTTTTTGGAGTGTTTTTCGACGTTTGCATTCAGCTGTAGGCGAGTTAGTACCCTACAATTTGTGGCTGCATAACAGTCCTTGGTGGCAAGAATATGATACAAGCTTTTTTCATTGGCATATTGATCTGGTACCCAGGCTAAATGAGTTAGCTGGATTCGAACTGGGAAGTGGCATTTTGATTAATCACACGCTTCCTGAAGAAGCAGCGAAGACCTTGGCGTCGATTAATATAGAATAGCTGCGATGCAGCCAGTAAGTGGTTGCTAGAGTTCTTTTTTCGGCTATTTTTCCCCATCATGATTTGAAAGCGCTTAGATATAATTAAGCATTATTTTCATCTAATTTTTGGGGAGATCTGTGATTGGTAAAGGAGGTAATGTATGGAAAGTGAAGCGAGGGGACAATGGGGTTCTCGTATCGGGTTTGTGTTGGCTGCAATTGGATCTGCTGTGGGTCTTGGGAACATTTGGCGTTTTCCGTATCTTACCTACAAGAACGGTGGTGGAGCTTTTTTAATTCCTTATTTGATTGCCGTTCTCAGTGTGGGTATTCCGCTGATCATGCTCGAGGTTTCTCTGGGGCATAAAAGCCAAGGCTCAGCTCCAGTTGCCTTTAGCAAGGCTGACAAGAGGTTTTCGTGGCTCGGGTGGTGGCAGCCGCTGAATTCATTGGTAATCCTTGTGTACTACAGTGTGATTATTGGGTGGGCACTTAACTATATTGTGTTTTCTTTTACGCAGGCCTGGGGAAGTGACCCTAATAGTTTCTTCTACAAGTCTTTCTTGGGCATAACAAGTGGACCTTTTGACATAGGAGGCATTCGTTGGCCCATATTTATTGCGATGACTGTAATTTGGTTCCTGAATTGGTTTATTGTGTACAGCGGTGTGCAGAGTGGAATCGAGCGGGCTAACAAGATCATGATGCCTCTGCTGTTCTTAATGATGCTAGTTTTGATGATACGTGGTGTCACGTTACCGGGAGCTGCTGTGGGCTTGGAGCATTATCTCCATCCAGATTTTTCGAAGATTCTTAATGCTCAGGTGTGGATTGACGCCTTTGGTCAAGCCTTCTTTAGTTTGAGCGTGGCCATGGGTGTCTACTGTGCCTATGGAAGCTATCTACCAAGGAAATCAGACATTACAAACAATGCGTTTATTACTGGTTTCGCTGATACTGGTTTTGCGTTCCTTTCTGGATTAGCTGTATTTTCCATACTCGGCTTCATGTCAACTCAGTCGGGTGTGCCATTCACTGAGGTTGTAACCGAGAGCATTGGCCTCGCTTTTGTGGCTTTTCCTCAAGGTATAGGTATGATGCCTGTTGTACCATGGCTATTTGGTCTACTGTTCTTTGGCTGTCTACTTTTTGGCGGACTCACTTCAAGTATTTCCATGGTGGAGTCTTTTTCGGCAGGTATCATAGATAAAACGGGCTATAACCGCAAAGCAGTAGTAAGTTGGACGTGTTTCCTTGGCTGGTTAGTGAGTATGGTGTTTGCTACTGGAGCTGGTCTTTACATCCTTGATATCGTGGACCACTTCATTAACGCTTATGGTGTAGTGCTGGCAGGTTTGGCAGAGGCAGTTGCCATTGGTTGGTTCCTGGGTCCGGAGAAACTCAGACAGCATTTCAATGCTGTTTCAGACTTCAGCATTGGTTTGTGGTGGGATTTTCTAATAAAATACTGGGCGCCGCTAATCATGATTGTTATGGGACTTGTGAATCTCGTTGCTGAAATTCAGAAACCTTATGAAGGGTATCCTTTCTTGGCACTATTTCTATTGGGGTGGCTTGTAGTAGTGTTAGTTCTTGTAGTTGCTTTCTTATTAGCTAGAATGAAGCCGAAAAGATCTGTAGCAATCCCTAAGGGGGGATTAGAGTGAGCACAGCTTCCATAATCATGTTAGTGGTTATTTGCACGGTTATCTATGGTGGGTTAGCACTTTTCTTAAGTATTGCTATGCGCAAAGGCTAGTGCTTTCATTCCCTAAATGTTTGACTGCATGTTGCCTTTGAGCAACTTGAGCAATTTAAGTGCCCACAGCTTAGTTTTGGGAAGCTGTGGGCACTTGCACATTTCTTAGGGGCTCTTAGTACCCTAAAAAGCATATAAGGTTATAAAATAACATTAAACATGAGTTTGGTAGACGAGCATTTATCATGCAATAAAAAGCGTATGTGCTTCACGAGGAAAGGAAAGCCAGAAATAATGGGGAGGTGTTTTCTTTGATTGGGCATGTTAACATTGTTCTCCACACTCACTTGCCATGGGTAAAAAAAGCTGGAAAATGGCCCTTCGGTGAAGAATGGCTTTACCAAGCTATTTTTGACTCTTACATACCTCTGACGCAAACATTCTTGCAGCTCAGAGATCAAGGGTACGGCTTTAAGTTCACCATGAACGTAACACCCGTGCTTGGAGAGATGCTTTTGGATGAGTATCTGCAGCAGGGTTTTGTGGATTATGCTAAAGAGTTCATAAAGTCTCTTGAAACAGACAAAACAGATGTGTCAGGAGATTTGAAGCATTACTGGCTTGATTTGGCAAAAACGCGTCTAAGCTTCTTTGAATCAATTGAGAGAGATCTTCTAGGCATTTGGGAAGAACTGCAGGACCAGGGTTACTTGACGTTAATAACTAGTGGCGCTACTCATGGTTTTTTACCGCTCTTAGGACGTGATGAGACAATCGATTTGCAGGTGAAGACAGGAATGCTGTTCCATAACAGTACTTTTGGTAAGAAACCCAGAGGTTTTTGGCTTCCTGAATGTGCTTACCGGCCACGAACGTACCATGTAGCAGGTGGAGCTGTAGTGTTAAGGCCAGGCATTGAAGAATTTCTGGATAAATACGGCATCGATTACACTTTTCTTGATAGCAAACCTTTTGAGAACTATGTTTCACCCGAACCATGGATGACTGGAAAATCTGGTCGATACAACCTGTTTCAGCCTTACCGTCTAAATAATAGCAATGTAGTTGGTTTTCCTCGGCATGATCTTCTATGCTCACAGGTGTGGTCTGCAGATTTTGGTTATCCGGGGGACGGCAGTTACATGGAATTTCATAAAAGAAGCTCCTACAGCGGTGCAAGATTCTGGAAGATAACCAACAAGAACATAGACTTCAAGGACAAACAGCCCTATGATCCTTTGGCAGCTTTGAAAACAGTAGGTGGTCATGCCCATCACTATGCCAGCCGCATCGTTAGTGAACTGGCTGATTACTACAGTGAGTCACGTAAAGAGGGTATTGTGACGCTCACATTTGACACGGAGCTTTTTGGCCACTGGTGGTTTGAAGGTCCTAAATTCTTGGAGTTTCTCGTTAAGGAGCTTGCTGAGGCACCTGTGGGATGGACTTCTGGCGAGGATTATTTGGACAATCATGCTGTGGATGCTCGTTGTTTTCTTGGTCAAACCTCTTGGGGGGAAGGTGGTCACTACCGCGTTTGGTTCAACCCAGATGTGGAGTGGATGTGGCCACAAATTTACCAAGCTGAGGACATCGCATATAGAGCTCTAAAAGCAGGGAAAAACGTTGCTGATGATAGGCTTTTGAAGCAGCTTATGAAAGAAGTTCTTTTGCTAACTGCTTCTGACTGGCAGTTCCTTATTACTACGGGCGGTGCTGTGGATTATGCTAAGGAACGTTTCTCCTTTCACCTGACAAATGTGATGGACTTGGCTAGCGCCATATTAAACAAGGAGCCGTTTGACGAGGAACGCTTGATGGATCTCCAAGACAGGGATAGTCTTTTCTATTTCCTTTCGCCGGAGCTGGTGGATCTTGGGTAAGATTTACTTTAGCTGGGTCATTCATAATCATCAGCCTGAAGGGAATTTCACTTGGGTCATGGATGAGGCCTATGAGAAATCTTACAAACCGTTCCTAGATTTTTTGAAGCACTCCGGGCTCAAGATTGCTTTGCATAACAGTGGCACCCTGTGGGAGTATTTTGACTTGCATGCTCCAGAGTATGTTGATGACGTGATTAGCATGGTTGACAAAGGTCAACTGGAACTTATTGGAGGAACATTTTTTGAAGCCATACTATCTACCATACCTGATGATGACAAGGTTAATCAATTAAAACTTCTAAGAGATTTTGTGGAACAAAAGTTTAAGACCCCCGTAAATGGAGCATGGGTGACTGAAAGGGTCTGGGAACCTCACTTTCCAAAGTTTTACAACGAAGCTGGTTACCATTATGTATTTTTGGACGACTATCATTTCACGCAGGCAGGCGAAACTCTGCCACTGCAGGGCTACTACCTCACTGAAGATCAAGGTTACCAGCTTTTTGTATTTCCCATTGACAAAAAACTTAGGTATTTGATACCTTGGCACAGTCCTGAGGAAGTTCTGGATTACTTGAAGTCGTTCTCTAGTGAATGTGAGGATGTTTACATACTGTACGCGGACGACGGAGAAAAGTTTGGCTTGTGGCAAGGAACATATGAACTATGTTACGAAGAGAAGTACCTAGATAAGCTCTTATCCACCCTTCTGCGAGGTGGTGTGGAGATAATACTACCTAGCGAAGTTTTGGAGAAGACAAATCGTAGCGGGTTAGTTTACTTGCCTACATGCACATACCCTGAAATGGCTGAATGGAGCTTGGATAAAGCATCTTACGAGCATTACAAACAGGTAAAAGAAAAACTTACAGAGTCTGAAGCCATATGGCTTCACGGTGGTTTTTGGCGGCGCTTTCTTAAGGATCATCCTGAGTCTCGGTGGATGTATGGTAGAGTAATTTCACTTTCCCGTTATTTGAACAACCTTACCCCTCGGCATCCAAGGAAAAACAAGGCACTTATGGAACTTTATAGAGCGGAAGCTAACGATGTTTTTTGGCACGGTGTTTTCGGTGGCTTGTATTTAAGTCATCTGCGTCGGAACCTGTTCCATAGACTCATAAGAGCAATAACTACCGCAGATGGAACAAAGAAGAGTTACATGGATCTACAAGATTTTGATTTGGATGGGATAGAAGAACTTAGGGTTGCCAATGATACTTATCATGTTTTTGTAGAGCCACAAACAGCTTCCATAAGGGAATTTGATCTGTTGCAGGCGAAAGAGAATATGCTGGACGTGCTTGACCCTGAAGGCATAGTTCACGGTTTATTCTTGGACAAGTGGCATGGACATGCCGTGAATTACACGATTGCTACGCGAGAATTTAAACCTGCGAAACTGGTTTTTCACCCTGAGAACGATCTTTTGTTGGAAAAGGTTTTCACCTTTGGGTCAGGCTTCTTGGAAGTAACCTACAAGTTTTTGAAAGAAAGTGAATTGGTAGTAGAGATTCCTCTGAATCTTTGGAACCCAAGTGCCGAGATCACTGCAGGTAGCCAAGCTTTGCCACTAAATGAAGAAGCTCAAATAATGAATGTTGAAGACTTGCATTGGGATGTTGGGGTGGAACACATGGATTTGGTTTTTTCAAAGAGAGTAAACGTTAAATTGGAGCCCATTCAAGTACTTCACGAAAGTGGGCTTTTTAAGGAGGTAACTTATCAAGGTACAATTGTTACGGCTCAATTTAATACCTGTGACGGGGAAGAATTTAGTGCTAAGCTGTATGTGTCTGAAAAAACAGAGAGAGGATGAAAAATGGGAAATCTTTACTTAAGTTTTATCTGGCATAACCATCAACCTTACTACAAAGACCCTGACACGGGGAAGATGATTCTACCTTGGGTTAGGCTTCATGCAACGAAGGATTATCTGGATATGTTGCTTTTGAAAAGTAAATATCCGAATGTAAAAGCTACATTTAACATGGTTCCTTCACTGGTTCGGCAACTTGAAGAATACTGTGAAGGCAAAACAGACACGTATTTGGATCTTACAATGAAGCCAGCAGAATCTTTAAGTGATGGAGAAAAACTGTTCATACTTAGAAACTTTTTTAAGTCTGATTTTCGAAGGAAAATATCCAACTTCCCGCGATACGTGGAACTTTATACCAAGCGATATTCACAGGATATCAATGAAAACTTGCACCTTTGGACTACCCAAGAATTTCGCGACTTACAGCTTTTGTTTAATTTAGCTTGGATAGACCCCCTTTATTACGAAGAATATCCCCATCTGCGGAGTATAAGGGATAAAGGGCAGAATTTTTCACACGAGGACGTATTAACTGTTGTTGATGTGCAAATGAAGATCATAAAAAGATTGATTAACGATTACCGTGAAGCTAACGCAAATGGTGACGTCGACCTCATCTTTTCGCCTTACTACCATCCCATTTTGCCCTTGATTTATGACACGCGAAGTGCAAAACGAGCTAGAGAAGATGTGCTGTTGCCTAACTTGATTCTGAACACTCCGCAGGATGTAGAACTGCAGCTTCGAAAAGGGTGGGATCAACACAAGGAATTTTTCGGAAGAGCTCCCAGAGGTTTTTGGCCTTCGGAGCAGTCGGTTTCTGCGGAAGTGCTTGGTATTGCATCTGATTTGGGTATTACATGGGCTGTTACTGACGAACGTATACTTGCAAAAACTCTTGGTATGACATATTTCTCAAGGGCCGGGAGGGACGTACCTGAACAGGCAGCCTTACTTTACAGGCCTTACAAGTTATCGCTGTCCAATGGCAAAGAAATGATACTGGTATTCAGAGACCAAGTGTTGTCAGACCTTATTGGCTTTGAATATGCTAAGTGGTTAGCAAATGATGCTGTAAATGATTTTATGTCCAGGCTGGAAGCTATTTATGCAAAGGTGAAACACTTAGACGGTGATTACTTGGTCACGGTTGCCTTAGACGGAGAGAACTGTTGGGAGTTTTACGAAAATGACGGTTACGATTTTCTTTCCAGGCTTTATTCTGTGCTTAGCGATACTGGGTGGGTAGAAGCAGTGACCATAAGTGGTTTCATTGATAAGCACGATAATTTTGGCAGGATTTCTAACCTTATGACCGGGTCCTGGATAAATGCGAATTTTGACATGTGGATAGGAGACCCATGCAAGAATAAGGCTTGGGATTATCTCATTGCTGCTAGAATGCAAGTGGAGCTTCTCTTTAGGAAATGCGCTAATTTGGATGAAGAATTGAAGGATCAAGTTATGGAACAACTGCTTATTGCTGAAGGCTCTGACTGGTTCTGGTGGTATGGAAAACCGAATGAGTCTGCAGACAAGCCAATTTTTGATGAGCTCTTTAGGAAGAATTTAAAGAAAATCTATGAACTCATGGAGGAAGAAGTTCCACCGTTCCTAAGTGAGCCTATAGTTGACAGGAGGTGTTAATAGTAATGACCATGGAAGAAATGGCAGAATCTTTTCCAGAGTGGCTTTTAGAAGCCGAGGAACTTACAAAACACTTACCTTTTGAGGAGATGAGTAGAAAACTCATAGTTGGTGCCATGGGTGGGTCGGCGATTGGAGCTGATTTTGTGAACACTGCCTACTATGACGTGCTACCGCCCATACCAGTAATTAGAGACTACCGACTGCCCTTTTGGATAGGCGATGGGACATTTATTGCCTCAAGTTATTCTGGCAACACAGAAGAGACACTCACACTGATGAGCGAGGCGTCAAAGCGTAAGCTACAGATTGTAGGTGTTTCATCGGATGGGGAAGTTGAGAAATACTGTTTGGAGCATAACAGACCCTTCGTAAAACTACCTGCTGGTTTGCCTCCACGTATGGCCTTACCTTACTCAGCTCGGGTCATATCTGTTTTTGTTGAAAACCTCCATGGTATCAAGCTGCCATGGAAAGAAGCAGTGGCGTTTCTTAAGAAAAACATGAACGTTATAAAGGACGAAGCACAGACTATTGCTGAGAAATTGACAAATACTGATGCTGTTTACGTGTTTTCGTCCCAACGTGACTATGTTTTGTCAATGCGTTTCGCTGGAGAGATTTCTGAGAACGCCAAAGAAGTGTCGGGTTTTCTTTGCATGACTGAAGCAAACCACAACTTTCTACAGGGGTTTCAACACGGGGCCAGTCCTAAAGTCGGCATAGTTGTTTATGAAGATGCTGAAAAGTATGAACGCATAGAACTACAATCTTCTTTCTTGCTAAGAAAGGCGGAGGAAAATGGCTCTCCTGCTGTTAAAATAGGGCTAAAAGGTGAAACTAGATTGGAAAGACTTCTTTATGGTGTTCTAGTCGGGGATTTTGCCTCTATTTATATGGCGGAGAAGAAAGGCATTGATCCTATGCCCGTGCACATTATTACTGAACTGAAGACCTTTTTGAAGAACGCATGATAACGTGGATGGGTACACTTCTGTGGGCCTTGAGCTCGTTGTTTTTAGGCTACTGGGGTGTACCCATGGCTGTCATTACTTTCTTGGGATGTGTGGCCGGCTGGGCCTGGAAAGGGGTCGCTGTCGAGATAGCTGTCGATACTGGTTTATTCCAAAATCAGGCCGAGTTTTTTTCAAAGCTTCCATTGGGTGTGGTGCAGTCGATGGCTCCTGAAGTTAGGTCAGCTGTAGCTTATGCTTTAATAGCTTTTGTTGCTGTGTCTGCGGTTGCCGTTTTAATTTTGTTTCTTGCAGCCTGTGCGTTTAAGGTTCACGCAAGAAGTCCAAGAACGTGGGCTAGCACGTTAGTCAGCCTAATTGTGGGATTTGTAGTGGGTTTTGTTTTCGTAGGCATATGCGGCTTGTCGCTCAAAGCTCTGGGATACGCTGTGCCGGTTGCTGATAATGCCTTGTTGCAGTACTTTTTCTCAGTTCTTATCAAGACTCTTGCTTAAATAACCCTGCCTTGCTCTGTATATACGGTGTGGAGGTGAACAAGGATATGGAAAGTTTATATGAGGAACCTCAAGTGCAACCGGATTTTTCGAAGAGGAAAAAAAGCATTTGGGCCAGGGTTTTGACTGCAGCTCTATTGGTAGCAGTAGTGTTTGTTTCAGGATTGGTAGGTTATGTTTACGGTTACAACCAAAAACCTGATGTAACCGCAGGGCCAGTTGTGGTTACCACGTCTGAAACTTCTAGCACGGCCAGCAATCTGTTGGTCAGTTTACAAAACCAGATTGAGCTTGTAGCAGATCGGGCATCTGACGCCGTGGTCAATATTCAGACAGAATCGATTTCCTATGATCTTTGGTTCCAGGCGGTTCCTTCTCAAGGATTAGGATCTGGGTTCTTCATAAGTAGTGACGGTTACGTACTCACCAATAATCATGTGATTGAGGGAGCTAGAAGCATAACCGTAATTACGCGCGACGGCAAGCGTTACACAGCGAAAGTAGTAGGCAGCGATCAGCTTTCTGATTTAGCCGTGTTAAAAGTAGATATTTCGGGCGCCAAATTCTTAAGTTTTAGGAGTACCGATACAGTAAAAGTAGGCGAATTTGTAGTGGCTATTGGTAACCCACTAGGACTGAGCCATTCAGTTACATTTGGTGTGCTTTCCGCAAAAGAGCGAAGTATCCAGGAACCCAATGGTGCGCTTATTGTTGACATGCTCCAGACCGATGCTGCCATCAATCCTGGAAACTCAGGAGGACCGCTTTTAGATCTAAATGGTAAGGTAGTAGGCATTAATACTGCTATTAGTACTGAAGGCCAAGGCATAGGTTTTGCCGTATCTGCTGACACAGCTGTAAAGGTAGTTAACGATTTGATTCAACATGGTTACGTAAGATGGGCTTATTTGGGCGTGGTAACTCGGGATACGTCTACAGATGACGGTGTTGTGGTAGTTGACATGGATGCAAATGGCCCGGCGTACAAAGCGGGCATAAAAGTTGGTGACAAAATAGTGTCTCTCGATGGCCAAGCTGTCAGAAATCAACAAGATCTCAATAGCTTAATCAGGAGGAAAAACCCCGGTGACAAAATAATTGTTACTGTGAACAGATCAGGACAAAACTTGAATATTACGGTGACTCTTGGAGAGAGGCCTAAAAGCTGATAATCATTACGATTTTTAAAGATTGAAATAGCATTGTGAAGTTTTTTTGCGGAAAATCGCGAAATATACAGCTTTTGTAGTTGCATTGTGGACTAAGTATGGTAAAATACTAAACTGCATTGAAAAACATCAAAAATAGAAGGGAGTGGTGGTAGGTGAACACCATCGGTCGTCACTTTATTGTTGAAGCATCAAGATGCAATCCCGATGTGCTAAATGACATCGACAGAATTGAAAGCATTTTGGTAGAAGCAGCTCGCCAGGCAAATGCAACCGTGGTGACTTCTACCTTTCACCATTTCTACCCGCAGGGTGTGAGTGGTGTAGTAGTGGTCTCCGAGTCTCATTTGGCCATACATACGTGGCCCGAGAAGGGTTATGCCGCTCTGGACATTTATACATGCGGCGACACCACGGACCCTCAGAAAGCCGTGGATTACGTAGTCAACTCTCTGGGGGCGAAGGAAGTTGTGGAAACCTTCGTTCTAAGGGGCGTTGAACAAAGTGATGCGTTTACGCACGTGATGACAACTTCACAAGAGAGGGAAGATGAAGGTGAAAAACTGGCTGTGGTTCTCTGATTTTTTCAGCTCTTCTGAGGTGCACTTGCACGGGTTTACCGAGCATTTGGTCGAGAAAACTACACGCTTTCAAGATATTGACATAGTCGATACGCCTTTCTTTGGCCGCATGCTAATCATCGATGGAGACGTTCAGTCCAGCGAAAAGGATGAGTTTATCTATCATGAAGCCATGGTCCATCCAGCCCTGCTACTCCACCCGCACCCAAGAAGAGTTTTGATTATGGGCGGAGGAGAAGGTGCGACTGCCCGTGAAGTGCTTAAGCACAAAACAGTGGAAGAGCTTTACATGGTGGACATAGACGAAGATATGATAGCGGCAGCAAGAGAGTTTTTAACGTCCTGGCATCAGGGAGCATTCGATGATCCACGCATGCATCTCATATTTGATGACGCAAGGAAGGTTGTTGAGAATTTCGAGAATGGTTCGCTGAATGTTGTTATAAGTGATCTCACAGAACCTTTTGAGATGGGCCCTTCATTTCCGCTTTTCACTAAGCAGTTTGCGCAAGTGGTTTACGATAAGCTCGACGACAAAGGGGTCTACGTAGTTCAGTCTTCTATTTTGCGGCCTTTGATCTACACCATGCACGCTGCCATTAGAAGGACCTTGGAGACTGTTTTCCCTGTGGTGCGATCATATGCTGTTTATGTGGAATCTTTTGATACTCCTTGGTCTTTTATCATTGCTTCGAAAGGGAAAGACCCCATGGACTGGACGAGCGAAGAATTGCATGGTGCCATAAGAGAAAGAATAAGTGGAGAACTTAAGATGTATGATGCTGAGGCTCATTGGCACATGTTCTATTTAACAAAGAACATAAGAGAGGCTATTAATGAGCCTGGTCCCGTACTTGACGAAGAACATCCTATTTATTTGACGCGAAAAGGAGATATCTTACCTTATAGGTGAACCAAGACAGAACGTACATGCGCATGACAAATAGAAAAAAGATGCTTCAGGAGAAAAGTGCCCCCAAATAAGAGGGGCACTTTTTGTTTAGGCGATAAACGGTGGGTTAGTGTACTAGTAGCTCTTTAATGCACATGTCTTCCTCCCAGTGAAATGTTTCAGCTAACGTATGGGCTTTAACGTTTTCTGGGAATTCGGAAGCAAATACAACAGCATTTATCGATTCGTCAAAATAAAGTTTCATGTCCACACCATTGTTCCTGACCAAGAACGCTTTGCTACCATAAAAGCCAGCAAAGTTACTTTTCCTCTTTAGCAGGAAAACGGGTGGCAGATTCTTAAGTACCAGTTCGGTAAGTATGAGCTGCGTGTCGCTAATATTCAGATCCGACACCAGTGAAATTAAGCTTTCTTCGGTACCGTTCATGCACAGGATGTACGGGCCCATTTTGAAGGGGTGGACTTGGCTAGCATCGGCGGGCAGGCCGGGAGATGCTTTCCTTGTGTGAAAAAGAAACCACTCTCCCACATCTCTTAAATCTTGCATTTCTTGAGCAGCCTTACTTGCAGGCAGGTTATCTGGTAGCCCCTTTTTCCAAATAAAAGAGGAGCCTATTGTCCTTACAGCAAAGCCATTCCCATCACCGCCACGTCTTTCTTCTAAAAAACTAAAAAAGTCAGACAAATTTGGCAGAACACTGCCAAATAAAGCGAAACTTTCTTTATTAAACAAAGCTATTCTACACATGTATGAAATCCTCCTAACTCTATTAATATTAAAGGAGAATGAGGTGGTTAGGATGAATTCTTGCAAGGCAATAAAACTGGCGCTGGGCTCTGGCGGTTACTTTGGGTTTGCCCATATCGGTGTGCTTAAGGTACTTGAGCGAGAAGGTATTAAAGTAGAAGCTATTTCTGGTTCGTCTGTGGGAAGCATTATGGCTGTGTTGCATGCTAAGGGGCTAAACGCTGATGAGATGGAAAAAGCCTCTTTGGAATTTGCGGAGGTGCTTTTTACTTATAGATCCTGGACTTCTGTAATATCCAATCACATGAGCGAAGAAAAAATGATGAAAGCCGTGGAAGATCTAATTTGGGTAAAAGATTTCTCTCAGCTTAAAATACCGACGTTTATTTGCGCCACGGATTTAGTCCGTTTTAAGACTGTATGGTTTTCCGAAGGGGATTTGGTTACAGCAGTGCGTGCTAGTATTGCTGTTCCTGGTGTTTTTCCTGTGTTGGAAAAAGACGGTGTTGTGCTCGCAGACGGTGGCATACTGGAGCCTTTACCTGTGGATGTGTTTAAGTGTAGCGATGTGCCTGTGGTGGCGGTAAACCTTTACAGTTACGACAACTACGTTGGCTGGGAATTGCCAAGGAACAGGGTAAAAAAGCCTGTGGCGACTCTGATGAGGACCTCAGATGTCATGCTGTGGGCTACTGCGCAGCGTCAAAAAGAGTTTTGGTTCATCACCATTGAGCCTGATTTATCTTGTGCTAATGATGAGAGTTTGTCAGTGAAAGAGAGAGCAGCAGCCATGATCAAAAAAGCTGAAGAGGCGGCAGAATCCGCCTTGCCTGAACTGGAAAAGATGTTCCAAAGGACGTTACCTAAGCAGGAAGGAGTGTAGTGTAATCATGGAGGTTGGAATTGTTGGT
>DMVM01000023.1:0-1605 GCA_003476705.1 Coprothermobacter sp. | reverse complement strand
TACCTGATGAGCGAGTGGATGCTTTGGCTGCTGTTTTTAAATCCAAAAAAGTGGTCTATGCATCCATTAATGTGGTAGACATGCCGGGAGTTGACCCTAACGACAGAAAGAGCACATCACGTTTTTTGGAAGGTGCTAGGAGCGTTGATGCCTTGGTACATGTTGTAAGGGGTTTTGAGAGCGAATTGGTGCCACATCCTATGGGTCGAATAAACCCCAGAGAAGATGCAGAAATACTGGATACAGAGCTCATCTTTGCTGATATGGAAATGGCTGAGAAACGTTTGACAGCTAAAAAAGTCCCGCAAGAAGAAAAGTACCTTCTTGACAAGGCGTCCAAGGTGCTCGAGAAAGAACAGCTATTGGCTTATGGAGATTCCCTCGCAGAAGAAGAGAAGGAGCAACTTAAGAAAATGGGGTTTGTAACAGCAAGACCTCAGATGTATGTTTTGAATGTACAAGAAAGTACATCAAAATCATTAATTGATGACTTTACGATGTTTGCACATGATAAGGGGCGTTTATCTTTGGTCGTGAATGCAGAGCTGGAGTCTGAGATTTCCTCTTTAGAACCGGGGGAGCAAAAAGCATTTCTTGAGGAGTACGGCATCACTGAACCAGCTGTGGTAAGGCTTGCCAAGACTTTGTATGACCTTTTGGGGCTTCAATCTTTTCTTACCGCTGGAGAGAAGGAAGCTAGGGCTTGGACTGTGAGGAAAGGGGCCACAGCTGTTGAAGCTGCTGGAGTAATTCATAGTGATATTGCCCGTGGTTTTATCAGAGCCGAGGTAGTAAACTGGCAAGATTTGGTTAAGGCCGGAGGATGGAAGGAAGCACAGCAGGCAGGTTTAGTACGCCTAGAAAGAAAGGATTACGTCATACAGGAAGGAGACGTGCTGTATTTTAGATTTCACGTCTGATTAGCTCTCCAGCAACAGGATGCCTCATAACGATCATCAAAAGGCCATATACAGCGGCTGATATGAATACGTTCAAGAGTGTGTACATGTCTCTCATTGGCAAGAACCTATATAGCGAGTATGTAACTATGCCCATAATCGTTGCGGCAATAAAAGATTTGATCATGGGCTGCAAGCAAGGTCTTAAAGTGAGGTGTGGTATTTTACCTCTGATAAACACGTGATACAGGATCACATTTAAGCAAATGGTTATGGATGTTGACAGAGCAAGGCCCAGTGCTCCTAGCCCTAAAGGAAAAGCAAGTATGTAATTAAGTACAATGTTAAATATTACACCAGCACTAGCTATTTTCATTGGGGTAGAGGTGTCTCCTGTGGTGTAGTAAAGGCGCGGGTAAAGCATGCTCAAACCAGCAGTGAACAGGCCAACCCCGTATGCTCTGATAAGGGTTCCTGTAACTTGTGCATCTCTTAGCGAAAAATTGCCTCGCTGGAACAGTAGTTTGGCCAATGGGAAGCCCAGTATGATTAATCCAACAGCCGCAGGTATCATGATGGCTTGTATGACATTAAATGCCATCTGAACGCGTCGATTGAGGTCTTGGTAGGCTGAATTATGAAAATCCTCAATGATGTAGGGATAGTAAGCCGCAGAAACGCTGGCAGCAAAAATACCAACCACCAT
>DMVM01000126.1 GCA_003476705.1 Coprothermobacter sp. | reverse complement strand
GTTCATGAACACGCGGATAGCCGTTAATTACGGAACTCACAACCAGAAAAGTAATTCCTGCAGTTTGGCTAAAGCGCATGGTAGCAAAACCAATGATAAATAAAACAAGTCCAGAAATGGTAATAAGACGTGCTGTTTTTTCTTCGTGTTCTTCATGATACAAGCCTGCTTGAGAGAGCAATCTTTTTATCTGGATTAGTTGTTCACCATCAGCTTCCACACTTATGATGCCTGTGGGTACATCGATGACCAGATCTCGAGCTAGATTTCTTTTCTTTATTTCTTCCTCAATGTGAACAGCGCATTTTGGGCACTTGAGCTGAGTTGCAGTCAGGGTTGTTCTCACTCTATTTCACCTCCTGGATGTGGCTTATGGCCATTTTAAGCACGGAGCTCACGTGATCGTCGTCTAGCTCATAAACCCTGTACTTGCCTTTGCGCTCAACTCTTACCACACGTCGCCCGCGAAGCAGAGAAAGATGATGGGACACCGCCGAAGGAGAAAGACCAGTTAGCTCGGCTATGGTGGACACAGGCAAGGGTTTATCGTGTAAAGCAAGAAGTATTTTGATTCGTGACGTGTCGCCAAAAATATCAAAAAACTCAGCCAAATTGCAGACAAGCATCTCATCTGTTAACAATTGCTCATTTGAATAATCGCTCATATGTCATCACCATTTGTATTTTATCATGAAATATCTTGGTCAATCCTGAATGGTCATAGCGATGCTAATTAAGGTTGTAAATGATAAACTTAAGGTCAATAAGGAGGTGGGATGTATGTCTCAAAGTAAGAATAAGATTGGCAGGGGGACCCTCATATTGTCACTTACAAGCTTTTTGTTCTTTCTTGTTTTGGCAATATGGGCTTTTTCTCAGCACGGAACATGGGGGCTATACAACTGGAATTATGATTACAGGCGTTTGCTTAACATTATCCTTGGTCTTGGTTTTCTAGTGCCGGCGGTGGCGCTTATTCTTTGGCTTCTACGTAACAAATTGAGTCATACTTGGCTGAATGTGGGCAAATGGGTACTTAACATTGTGTCTGTTGCAGTCATTATTGTGAGCTTTGGCATTGTTTTTTACGTAGTGGTGCCCGCATATTCTCTCCTGAGTAGTACTGAGCCAATACTGTTGGTGGAGCCCAGCACAGGTGTTTACGGCATACCCAATCTGTATGTGTATTTTCGTACGGAAACGCCAACAGTTGTGAATATCGGTTGGGGCACCGAAGACAACCTGCAACTTTTTAACGATGCTAACCCTGTGAAGGAACATATGTTTCACTTTACGGATCTGCAGCCAGCAACCGAGTATTTTTACGTAATTGATAACAGGATGAGCCTAACCTTTAGTACACCACCCTTGTCAAAAACGGGTACGTTGGTGACCTTTGCTGTGGCATCTGATTTCCATTATGGGGGTTCTGACGCTAACAGCAATGAGCGAACGCAGATACTGCGTAACATCAGCGAAAACCCAAATGTGAACCTGTTTTTTATGAACGGCGACATTGTGGATTTGGGTATGGTTAACGGTCACTGGAGTGAGTTTTTTTCTGACGTAAGTGAGAACATGACTAAACCTGTTGCTTTGGTTTTAGGAAACCACGATACCCTCATAGGTGGCTTATATCATTTCAGAAATTATTTCTATCCTGAGGAAGTGAAAGTAGAAAACGGAAATGAACTTTATCACAGAATCGATGTGGGTAATGTCCATTTCCTGGTACTGGAGGTTCTTTGGGGCAGTGAAGAGTTTACATCCGAGCAGCAAAAGTGGTTAGAAGAACAATTGAGTTCCATACCTCAGGAGGACTGGGTCATAGCAATCTCACACTGTTTTTACTATTCTTCAGGCGATATAGAAACTGGACGTGTTTGGTCTGATCATGAGGACACTACCAGACTGATCTCGCCCCTTTTTGAGAAGTACAATGTTGACTTGGTAATATCAGGACATAACCATCACATGGAGCTCTTAGAAAAGGATGGCGTCACCTACGTTTTAGAGGGCGTAGCTGGAGGCGGTGTACCAGGTCCTAGGCCTATCAAGTCAGAATACTCCAAATGGCTCTACGGTGACTCCAGGGGTTACTTAGAAGTCACCGTGAAGCACAGCGAAGCGCAGCTTTTCTTCAAAAATGTGGATGGTGAGGTTATTCAGCAGTTTACTGTGACACAGAATACTCAGTAGGTTTGCCGTTTTTGTTTGAGGAATAGCCTATTGTGGTAAAATAAAAGGGAAAAATATCACATATTAAAAAGGGGTGTAGAAAATGTCGGTACAATTCATCACCAGAACCGCAATCCTCTTAGCTCTAACGGTGATTTTCCAATCTTTCCGAGCCCCGCAGCTTGTTACGGGTACCTTAGTAAATGGCATGCTACTGATTTCTGCTGGCTATGTGGGCATGTGGTCGGGTGTAATTATTGGACTGCTTACCCCTGTTCTGGCTTTTCTTTTTGGGATAATGAAGTTTCCACCCATGATACCTTTCATCATGGTTGGGAACGCTTTGTATGTACTGGTGTTTTCAGGAATGAAGAACAAACCTGTTGGGATGGTTTTAGGTTCTTTAGTAAAGTTTTTGTGGCTCAGCGGTTCGGTTTATTACATGCTTCCACTTTTTGGTGTAAAAGCTCCGGTTGCCTTAGTGGAAATGTTCACCTTCCCTCAGTTGGCGACTGCTGTTATGGGAGGTATTTTGGCGTTGCTGGTGCTGAGTTTATTAAAGAAATCGTTATTGGAGTGAAGGAGTAACTGCATGAAGCTGTACGAAGTGAAAGAGATTCTTGATGCTGAAGTTCTGTCAGGTGAAGATAAATTGGATCAAGAAGTTTTTGGTGCCTGTGGTGCCGATTTGATGAGTGATGTGCTAGCTTGGAAGGGTGATAAGGGTGTCCTACTAACTGGTTTAACCAACCCTCAAGTTGTACGCACTGCTGAAGTGGTAGGTGATGTGAAATGCATCGTATTTGTTCGTGGAAAACGTCCCAGCACGGAGACCATGGAGCTGGCGAAGGAGGCAGGCATTGTACTGATGAGATGCAAATATCCCATGTTTGTGGCATGTGGACTATTGTTCTCGAGGGGTTTAGTACCTGATGAATATGGAGAAATTAGCCGCATCCTATAGGCTTGAATATGATGTAAAGGCTAAAGACTACGTGAGAGGTGGCGAAGTTTCTAGTGCTTTGCGGGCTGTGCTGAAGCAACTCTCCTTGCCACCAGAGCTGGTAAGACGTTGCTGTGTGGCTTGTTATGAAGCAGAGATGAACGTTATCATACACTCTTTAGGTGGGCGCCTGCAGATTGACATATACCCTGACAGATTGGTCATGGTGGCTGAAGATAGCGGGCCTGGTATTGAAGACTTGGACAAAGCCATGGAAGAGGGTTACAGTACGGCACCTGAGGAAGCTAGGGAGATGGGCTTTGGAGCCGGCATGGGTTTACCAAACATAAAAGCTAATACGGATCGGCTGGTCATAACCACAAACCCAGAAGGTACAAGACTGATCATGGAGGTTTTGTTTGTTGGAAAAGATAGTTAATAACGCGGGCGTGTACTACCATTCTGTGACACTGGACGAGGAAAAATGTAAAGGATGCACGAATTGTATTAAACGTTGTCCTGCCGAAGCTATCAGAGTCAGGAATGGCAAAGCCCGCATCATTGATCAGCTTTGTATTGACTGTGGCGAATGCATAAGAGCCTGCCCGAACCATGCTAAGGTGGCAGTAACAGATAGTTGGGATCTCATGAACGATTTTAAGTACCGCATCGCATTGCCTGCCCCATCTTTATATGGACAATTCAAAAATGTGGACGTGAACCGCATTCTAACGGCTCTACTGGAAATCGGGTTCGATGACGTTTTTGAAGTAGCTTTAGGAGCCGACATTGTGTCAAAACTCACTCGTCAAGCACTCATGGAAAACAGATTACGCAGACCTGTGATTTCCTCATCCTGCCCTGCTGTGGTGCGACTAATTCAGATCCGTTTCCCTTCGCTTTTGGATAACGTCCTGGATTTATGTACGCCCATGGAAGTTGCCGCAACTTTGGCAAAAGACGAGGCTGTAAGAAAGACGGGGTTAAAACGTGAAGAAATAGGTACGTTTTTTATATCCCCGTGCGGGGCTAAGGTTACCAGTGTTAGAAAGCCTATTGGTAGGGATGAAACCGATGTAGACGGGGTTCTTTCTATGGCTAGTGTATACAGTGCTATTGCGGATAAGGTAAAGAAAGTACAGCCTATGTCTTTAAGTAAAGCATCCATGGTCGGCATAGGATGGGCAAAATCTGGTGGGGAAGCTTCAGGAACATTGCTGGAGAACTACATTTACGTGGACGGTATACAGAACGTCATAAAGGTTTTAGAAGAAGTGGAACTTGGAAAAATGGAGGATTTGGATTTTCTTGAAGCAATGGCTTGTGTTGGTGGATGTGTGGGTGGCCCTCTCACCGTAGAAAACAATTTCGTTGCTCAGCAAAGAATTAAGAAGCTTACCGAAGAATGGCAGAAGAACAAAAATAACAATAAGGTCCCAGGGGAAGATGAAGAGCAGGGCATGTACAACAAAATGGTATTGGAACGAGCGCGATGGAAAAAGCCTTTGGAAAGA
>DMVM01000056.1 GCA_003476705.1 Coprothermobacter sp. | reverse complement strand
AGTATTTGAAACCCTATTGGAAATACGTTCTGCTAGTGGTCTTGTTACTTACGTTTCAAACAGTCATGAATCTGTATTTACCAAACTTGAATGCTGACATTATAAACAATGGCGTTGTGAAAGGGGATGTGGACTACATATGGAAAACAGGAGGATTAATGCTAGCAGCAACATGCTTGGTCATCATTGCGTCCGTTATATCCACTTATTTTGCATCTAAAACTGCTATGAGTTTTGGTCGCGACTTAAGGAATGCAGTCTTCGAAAAGGTTTTAATTTTTTCACAGGCTGAATTAGAGAAATTCGGGGTGCCAACGCTCATAACCCGGAATACTAACGACGTACATCAAATTCAGATGATGGTCCAGATCGGGCTCACAATGATTGTGATTGCACCGATTATGGCTACTGGAAGTATCATAATGGCTCTGAGACAAGATGTAGTACTTTCTTATTCAATACTCATCATTGTTCCGCTGATGGGGGCTGTAGTCGGCATAATGCTATGGATAGCTACTCCTCTTTTTAGGTCAGTCCAGAAGAAGATAGATCGTGTTAACCAAGTATTTCGTGAAAAGCTTATGGGTGTACGAGTCATACGGGCTTTTGTCAAAGACAATTACGAAGCGAGACGGTTTGATCAGGCAAACAAGGACCTTATGCAGACCACATTGAAGGTAAACCGGTTAATGGCTTTTGGTATTCCATCACTAATGGCCATCATGAATTTAGCCATGGTTGCCATAGTCTGGTTNNTACGCATTGACAGCGGAGCTATGCCAATTGGCAACTTGACCGCTTTCCTGACATACATCATGCAAATCATGATTTCTGTGATGATCGCCATGGGAATGTTTATCATGGTGCCACGTGCGGAGGCTTCCGCTGAAAGAATACTGTCTGTGCTTGAAACTGAACCTTCTATTGAATCTGGTCCAGATGTGAAGGTAAGCCGAGTTCCACTTTCCAAAGGCCTACTGGAGTTCCAAGACGTGGGGTTTCGCTACCCTGGCGCAGAGAGGCCGGTGTTGAGCGACATAAATTTCAGTGCAGAGCCAGGTGAGTTTACTGCGATTGTTGGCAGTACGGGTGCTGGTAAGAGTACCCTAGTCAACCTGATTCCGCGTTTTTACGATGTTACGGAAGGTCAGATCTTGCTAGATGGCGTTGACATACGCGACATACCTGTGGAGGAGCTACGAGCAAGGATATCCTTGGTTCCACAAAAAGCTTTCCTGTTTAGAGGTACTGTTGAAGAGAACTTAAAATGGGGCAATGAAAACGCAACTACTGAGGAACTTTGGTATGCTCTGGAAATAGCTCAGGCTAAGGAATTCGTCTTGAACATGCCTGGTCAGCTTCAGGCTTTCATTGATCAAGCTGGTGCCAACGTTTCTGGCGGTCAACGTCAAAGGCTTTCCATTGCTAGAGCTCTGGTTAAAAAAGCGAATGTTTATGTGTTCGATGATTGTTTCTCCGCTTTAGACTTCAAAACCGAATCGCTAGTCCGTTCAGCTCTTCGAGAAGAACTCAAAGATGCCACAGTGATAATAGTTGCCCAGAGGGTGAGCAGTATCATGGATGCTGATAAGATTGTCGTCCTAAACGACGACGGTACCGTTGCTGGTGTTGGAACCCACGATGAACTGTTAAAGACCTGTACGGTATACCAGGAAATTGTTTACTCACAGCTTTCAAAGGAGGAAATAGCATGAGCGACGAAAAGCGTCCTACAAGTGAGACAAAACCGAGCGGTATGATGGGCCAAGGCGGTAGGCGTGGTATGATGCCTGGAGAAAAGCCCAAGGACTTTTCAGGTACAGTTAAGCGTTTACTAGCCTACTTTAAGCCCGAAATGATTGGACTTATTATTGTAGTCATATTGACCATAACTAGTGTGGTTTTTACCGTGTATGCTCCAAGGATCCTCGGCAATGCCACTAATGAGTTGTTCAAAGGGATCATAAGCAAACAACTTCCTCCTGGGGTAACCAAAGATCAAGCAATTACCATGCTTAAGGCTCGTGGCCAAGACCAGTTCGCTGAAATGATATCCAATATGGATTTGGTGCCAGGTGCTGGTGTAGATTTCACAGCCATTGGTAAAATTTTGCTTACCCTAGCTGTGATTTACCTTTTGGCGGCTTTCTTTCAATGGCTTCAGCAGTACATTATGGCTGGCGTCTCTCAGCGTACAGTTTATAGGCTACGTCGCGATGTGGACCAAAAACTACAAAGGCTACCGCTTAGATACTATGACGGTCATCCTCACGGAGATATCCTAAGTAGAGTTACCAACGATGTAGACAACATTGCACATACGCTTCAACAGACAATAACCCAAATGCTAAGCTCCATAGTTACCGTAATAGGAGTACTTATTATGATGTTCAAGATCAGTACGTTGCTTTCTTTGATATCTTTGGCAGTCATACCTGTGTCGCTAGTTATAACACTTCTAATTGCTCGACAGTCTCAGAAACAATTCGTTAGACAATGGAACAGTACAGGTGCAGTTAACGCTCATGTGGAAGAAATGTTTACAGGTCATAACCTTGTCAAAGCTTTTAACCGAGAAAAAGATGTTCTTGAAAGGTTTCGAGAACAGAATGAAAAACTATATGAATCAAGTTTTAAAGCGCAATTCATATCAGGTTTGATTCACCCTGTGATCAACTTTGTTAATAACCTGAACTACGTAGCTATTGCAGTCTTGGGCGGAGTTAACGTCGCAAACGGAGTAATCTCTTTGGGTGATGTGCAGGCATTCATACAGTACTCTAGACAGTTTACTCAGCCCATAGTGCAAGTTGCCAGTATTATGAATGTGCTTCAATCCACAGTAGCTTCAGCAGAAAGGGTTTTTGAACTGCTTGATGAGGAGGAAGAAGTGCCTGATGTGGACAATCCAGTGGTTTTACAGGAAGTAAAGGGGGATGTACGTTTCGAGCACGTGTATTTTAGCTATGATCCAGATGTTCCGTTGATTGAGGATTTCAATTTGGATGTTCCAGCAGGAGATATGATAGCCATTGT
>DMVM01000121.1:6327-8561 GCA_003476705.1 Coprothermobacter sp. | reverse complement strand
ATACCGTTTTCCCTTGGTGCGTGGATTATCTTTCGGAGTGGGCTCTTCTTCAAATGGCACTTCTCAATGAAGCAAAACTTGATGATAACATGGCTGTTGGCTACCACAATACCTTCAAGGGGCTACAACCCTACTTAGATCGATTCGCTTCAAACATCGACGACATCTATAGCTCTTGGCTCATGTTCTGTGGTAAGTACGCTTCACTGAGAAAAGAAGGAGAATCGATTTTCAGTCGGTTACAGCAGTTGAATCCTTACAGCTTTCGTGTCCGAAAAGCTTGCGCACACTATTTAGGAAATGTTGGAAATTGGGACGTAGCTATGTCTCTTTTAGAGGAAAACATAAACGAATACCACTTTGATGCTGACTCCTATTACATGCTGGTACTGGCCTGTTATGAACAACATTTGTGGAGCACTGGAAGAAAGTATCTCCAGCTTTGGCGTGATAGGTTTCCGAACGATGGCCGCATAACTGAGTTAGAAAGAGCTCTAGGCATTTAATAATCCATCCAATTTTCCGAACAATGTACTAGCAGGAGGTGTAAAACAAAAATGGCAAATGCTTATGGAAAGGCTCGTCAACGTTTTGTTGAACAGGAAATAATGAATGCTCCAGTGCAGAAGCTCGTGCTCATGGTTTACGATCTCATCATAACATCGCTGCACAAGGGTGAGATATTTAAAGCCAGATCAGCCATCAAAGAACTCATAGATGGCCTGGATTTCGAAAATGGTGGTGAGGTGGCAACGAACTTAATGAGCCTTTACGAATATGCTTACCGACTCATAGGAGAAAATCAGATAGAAGAAGCCTCAAAGGTATTTGAAGAACTTAGAGAGGCCTGGGTTCAGGCTTTCTTCCCNNNNAAAAACTCCATGAAGGAGGTAAAGAAACTATGGCACAAGCAGATTTAAGTAGGATTAACTCGAACATCGGTGCTTTGAACGCACTGAACTCCCTAAGGATTATCCAGAATGACATGGCACTCAGGCAGTTACGTCTTGCTACTGGCAACCGTATCACTCAAGCAGCAGACGACCCCGCTGGTTTTCGTATTGCTGTTAAGTTGAATGCTCGCTCAAGAGGTCTTTCTCAAGCAGTGGACAACATCGGTGACGCTAGGAACATGCTTTCCACAGCAGAAACAGGCTTGACCAAGATTAAAGATCTACTGCTCACCATCCGTGACAAGTTGGTTTCCGGAGCTAACGACACTCTCGGTTCGGAAGAGCGTTTAGCTATTGCTCAGCAGGTGCGTGAGTACATGCATGAAATCACGCGTCTGGCTCATGAGACCAGATGGAACGACATCGGCTTGTTAGATGACTCTTCTCCTGCGGCTTCTACCAGTACAGCCTCAACAACCTTCTACTTCCAAACGGGCGCTGATGCAAACGAAACTACGATCTGGGCAAGAGGTTTCAAGATTGTTACTTCAACATTCGATGAAGAGGACTGGAATGTCAACTGGACTACTGAGGCAGGATCTTTGGCAGTAAAACTGACCGCCGCCAGCAATACTGCATCTGTGCAGACATACAATGTATATGACAGTGCCATCGGGTCAGCGTCAGCATCTGCAAGGTTTACGGTAGCCGATGTGTACGCGTCGCTTGGCGTTGCAGATGCGGTGGGGATAAGCGGTGCGAGCAATAGTACCAACGTAAGCGCTTCAGTAAACGCTCTGTTGAAGAACGTTGATGCAGCCATAAGAGGTGTTTCTGACTGGATTGCAGGCATCGGTGCTTTGAGTGCAAGGTTGGACACCAAGGCTCAGTCTGTATCTGCTATGCAAGTTAACGTTGAAGCTTCCTACAACAGGATCTTCAACGCCGACATGGCATTCGAGCAGCTGCAGCTCACCAAAGCTCAGATTTTGCAGCAAACAGCAGTAGCTATGCTTTCTCAAGCTAACCTTGCTCCTCAGCAAATCTTGACGCTCTTTAGGTAATCAGCTAAGGAGTATCTAAGCAAAAACAGATTCTTTGGGAGAGCCCTGGTGCTCTCCCAAAGAATTAAATGGGGGAGGTATGTATGGCTCAAGATCCTGAGGAAGTAGCAAGAATTTCTGGTGTGAGGAACATTGGAGCACAGGGGAATCAGATGCAGTCTTTTTTAGCCAGCGATCAACTGAAAAACGCTACTGAAATCCCTGTCGATATAAACAGGAGGCAGGTAGAACCTACTAAAGAAGAAGATATTGAGTCTACAGTGAATAAAGTGAAGCG
>DMVM01000121.1:0-6315 GCA_003476705.1 Coprothermobacter sp. | reverse complement strand
ATACTGGGTACCAGACTTGTTTTCTATGACAAGGAAAAGGATAAAGTTATAAAAGAGGTGCCTACCGAGAAAGCTCTTGAACTTTACGCTGAGGTTTTAAAGAAACTAAATTCGTTGTTTGTTGATACCGAAATATAGTTATGAAGGTGAATAACGTTGGTTAACTTTGATCCCACACAAGTACAAACAAACATACAGAAGTATGTAGATACGCTTTTGGTTTATGATAAGAAGAAAATAACAGAGCTGGAGAACCGTCAAAGTGATCTGCAGCAGAAGTCTTCTGCTGTATCCCAAGTTATTTCTTTGCTGTCTTCATTTTCCTCATCATTAAGCGTAAACTTTGATTCGCTAGCGGTGCGCTCCACTAACGAAAGTGTCGCCCAGGCTACAGCTTCTGGAAAGGTCAGCGGCAGCGTCCAAGTCAACGTAGACAGATTAGCCAGTTATCAAGTTTTAGACTGGACCAAACTTTCTGGGAGTGATTCTTCAAGTGCTTTCCATTTTGATAGTTCTAGCCAGGTTTCGGCTAACAGTTTTTGGAGTTCATTGGTAGGTTCAAAATTCAATATTACCTTCGAGCTGGGAGATGGTAGCTCTGAATCTGTTGAAGTCGACCTAACACGCTTTAGCCAAGATTCGGTTCTTTCACAGGTTTTAGATGATTTTGCTTACCAAGTCAATGCTCATTCCAGTAAGGTGCGCTTGTACAAGCAAAAATTGAATGATGGAACCTTTATTCTACAAAGCCGTGCTCTAAATAGCGGTAAAAACAACGCGATAAAATCTGTAGCTTTCGGGAGCATGATTTTCTCTAACGAGGAAGACCTTAGTGCTTTGGATGCTTCTTTTACTGTGAATGGTTACTCTTATGTTCGCAGTTCGAATACGTTCTCAGACATCATTCCCAATTTGACAGTAACATTAAACGGCACCGGCTCCACCATGATTACCGTATCTAGCGATACTTCCACGATTCTACAAGGCATGTCAAACTTTGTGCAGTCCTTTAAAGCATTTAGCGACAAACTCCGAGGTCTCATAAATGTTGATCCTTCTAACCAGGGCGCTCTAGCCTCGGATGCTTCAACGCTCAGACAAGTGTTGGATGGCATACGCACAAGGCTAATGAGTGCAAAAACTATCAACGTAGACGGTGTTGAGTATGGTTTCAATCCCAGCCTTATTGGTATCTCTTTTGATGAATACGGAACTATATCTTTAGATACTGGCAAGCTGAACAGTTACCTTTCCTCAAATGTAAAAGGGCAGGACGTTCTCCGCAATTGGTGGGCAGATGTGTCTTCTGATATCCGAAAGTACATTGACAAGGCACTTGGCAGCAATGGCACTATTGGTAGATTGCAGTCAAACTACAATAGCAGTATTAAGGGAATCTCTGATCAGATTAAGCAGCTAAATGCTCAGATGGAAGAGAAGAGAGCTGTGTTGGTAAGTCAGATGGGGGTGATATTTAACAATCTCTATCAGTACCAGAGTATGTTTGCGCAAATGAACTCCTATTTTTCTGTCTTTTAGAACGCCGATTTTAGTGGTGTTTTTCTTTTTTTGCAGACTTGACCGAATCGGGAAAGGTGATTATTGTATGTTATAATTCTTCCCATGGAAGGTGTGGATGCACTTCTAAAGCGCTATTCTGAATTACTGGATGATGTCATCAATGCCATTTCCCATTCTGACTTAGATGAAGTTTCAAAATATGTTCTGGTTCTGCAAGATGTTATTACTTTGATAGCGCAGGAGTTAGAGGAACATCCTGAAGAGCAGCATAAACATGCAGATAGCGTAAAGGTTATCCACGAAAAACAGCAGAAGATCATTTCTCTTCTAGAACTGCGGGCTCAAGATCTACTACGAGAAGTGGAAGAAACCACAAATACGTATCAAGCAAGAAAGACCTATGAGCAAAACAAAGGTATTCGTTAGCCTTGTTTTGATTCTTTGTTCACTTGGTTTAACTGGCTGTAAGCCAAAACCTTTTTCAGAAACGGATATCAGTCAATCCAAGGTTGTTTTACAGGACGTATTGAATGCCTTTGCTAAGAACGATGTAAATGTATTACAAGGTAATTTCGTCCCTACAGCTACGGAGCTGATTAGCACTGTTGTCGAAGTTAAAACTGTGTGGTTCGACACTTTGAAGTCGGTTGGCGTTCAGTCTGCTTCAGTTTCTGGTTATCGGATTGATCAGTTTGATGTAGTTAAAAACGAACCTGATCGTCTAACTGCTTCAGTCCTGTATACGGGGACCTACACCTTTACAGCGACGAAATCAAGCAAAACCTATGTGTGTTCACACCAAGTGGAGGTAGTTTTTGTTAAATATGAGGGGGAGGTTCTTGTAGGTAACCTGCAGCAGCAGGGAGCACCGCCTTCTTGCGAGGAGGTGAATTGATGTCCGTTGACAGTCTTAAAACAATGATGGGCATTGTTTTTCAAAATTTGCAGGCCGTCCAATCGAACTTGGCAAATGTGGATACGCCTGGATATAAAAGGCAAGAAGTTGATTTCCAAACTGTCTTCATGGAACTACAGAATCATGGAGAATTGTTGCAACCGAGTAGTAATTATCTAAAGATTGATAATACCACGTCTTGGAGGCTAGACGGTAACAACGTTGATCCTGATAAGGAGATAACAAGCCTCATAGAAACAGCGTTGTGGTACCAAGGTATTACAGAAATGCTCAGTCGTCATTTTTCTACTGCCAGGCAAATTTTACAGATGTTGAGGTGATGAAAAGTGTCAGGATTCTCTTTGCTGCGTATTGCTGGTTCGGCACTGACGGCCCAGCGCTTTAGAATGGACGTCATTTCTTCGAACATTGCCAACTTGGAGACCACGCGAACTCCAGAGGGAGGCCCATATCACCGAAAAATCGTTAGTTTTCAGTCTGTGATGCTAGGAGAAAATCAAGGGCAGGGTGTAAAGGTTACTCAGCTCACTGAAGATCCTTCAGAACGATTGGTTTATGATCCTTCACATCCTGATGCAGATCCAGAAACGGGCATGGTGCATTACCCCGATATGGATCTTATTACAGAGCTCACTGACCTGATGTCTGCTCAGAGATCTTTTGAGATGAATAGTAACGCAATTGCCATAGCGCGCCAGGTCTACACAAAGAGCATGGAAATCGGCAGATAGGGAGGTAAGATGAATGGGCATTGATCCCGTTAGTGGTTTTGGTCCCATAAAACCCATAAGTCCTATCGATGTTTCTAAGACAGAAGAGGCACAAGGGGTGTCTGATGCTTTTTCAAAGTTGCTCGATCAATTAAGCGCAAAAGAGTCTGAACAAGACCTCTATAGAAATGCTATTGCGCAGGGTAATATGGACATATTACCAGAAGCCCTCGTTTCAGCCACAGAATTTCAAGTAGGTTTGCTTCTTGTTACCCAAATACGTAATCAGCTGGTCAGCGCTTTTCAGGAGTTTATGAGACTACCATTATGAAACAGAGGCTGCATGAGATAAAAAATGAATCTTGAAAATATTCCGGTTCTTAAAGATTTAATGAATTTTTGGAAAAATCTGGAGAAGAACCAGAAGCGAAATATCATCATCATTTTGGTTGTGGCATTGGTTGCCATTGGTGGGTTGGTCTATTATCTTAATCGTCCCCAGTATACTCTTTTATTCAGTGATTTGATGCCTGAGCAGGCACAGGCTATCGTCTCACAGTTGGAAAGCCAAAATGTTCGCTATAAGCTGTCCTCGGACGGAGCTTCTATTTACGTACCCAAAGATAAAGTAACCAGCTTGCGTCTTGAACTAGCATCTTCCGGTTTAGTAGGATCTACAAAACCTGGTTATGAGCTTTTTGACAACATTTCTAACATATTCCTTACTCAGGAAGAACAGCAGATCATGTATCAGAGAGCGTTGGAAGGGGAGTTGGAAAGAACGATATCAGCCATGCCTGGTGTGAAATCTATAAGTGTTCACTTGAGCTTGCCACAGCGCTCTCTATGGACGGTGACTTCTACTCAAACTGCTCAAGGTGCTGTGTATCTGACTTTAAAACCAGGCTACAGCTTGAGCGCTAACCAAGTGGAAGCCATAAGGCAATTGGTAGCTCACGCCGTAGAAGGGATGAGTCCAGAGAACGTTGTTATAGCTGAAGCTAGCACCGGTATTCTAGCTGGTGATCTTGCTCAAAGCGGTGTTGACAAGGGTTACCTTGAAATAAAAAAGCAGCTGGATGAGTTGTATGCTTCCAAGATAAGAAGCTTTCTGGGACAGACTTTTGGTCCAGAGAACATCATGGTTAGTGCCGACGTTGATGTGGAAGTAACAAAACAAAACATACAATCTGAAACCTGGGGAAACACGGCAACGAAAAACGTGTCGGACACAGAAAGCTGGAGCAGCAGTTCGCCCTCCGGAGGTCCTGTGGGGACTGCTACCAACGTGCCTGGGGCTATTCCTTCTTATGTTTACACTGGTACCGGTGAGGGCCCTTATAACTACTACAGGCAGCAACAAATCAATTATGAGATTTCTAGGACAATTTCAGAAATTGTGCCGCAAGAAGTTGAAATTAAGAACGTGAAAATAGCGGCCATTGTTGATTCCAGTGTTTTTAAGGATTACGCAGTAACGGCGTCCACTGTGGAGAGTCTCATAGCCAGCGCAGCAGGACTCGATAACGCTAGAGGAGATGTGGCTTTGGTAACGTCCATGCCTTTTGCTTCATTAGCTCGTGAGAAAGAAGCGCAGGAGGCTCAGCTACTAGCCGAGGCTCAGAGAAGAGCTAGACTCTACAGCTACATAGCCGTAGCAGTTCTAGTGTTGCTAGTATTGGCTATGGTTTTCATTTTGTTGAGACGCAGTAGAAGAACAGCTCCCGCACCTGTACCTGCTGGAGCTGGCGTGGGAGGAGCAATTGGTCAACCTAGACCAATCATTAGCCTAGAAAGGCCTCTTACGCCCGAGGAGGAAAAGATAAAACTTGCCATGGAAGAGATACAAAAAGCTTTGCAAGAGCATCCCAATGACGTGGCAGATCTGGTGAGGATGTGGATGCAGGAGGAGTGGCGGTAAACCTGATATGGCAGAAAAGAAAAAGATATCAAAAGCTGCTATTCTCATGATCGCTTTGGGTAGGGATCTAGCAGCAAAGATTATGCGGCACCTTAAGGAAGAGGATGCGGAAAAACTAGCTCTGGAAATATCTTCTGTCACGGATTTGGATGAGCGGACGAAAGCCAACATATTGGAAGAATTTGTTAATGTGGTCAAAGCAAAGGAATTTCTTGGTCAAGGCGGAATAGAGTACGCAAAGGATCTTCTTGAGAGCGCTTTCGGCCCGCAAAAGGCAAGAGAAATCTTAGAGAGACTGATGGAAGCGGTTCAGGTTATGCCTTTCGAGTTCCTACGAAAACTAGATGGTCAACAGATAGCCAACCTTATTCAGAATGAACATCCCCAAACCATCGCCTTAGTGATGAATTATCTGAATCCTGAGCAAGCTGCCATTGTTTTTACGTCGCTCCCACCTAACTTACAAGCTGAAGTCGCTTTTAGAATGGCGGTGCTGGAAAGAACATCTCCTGATATCATAGAAGCCATCGAAGAACAATTCCGGCAGCGTTTTGCAACGGTTGCTGTTCGTGGCGACTTAACCAAGGTGAATGGTATCGATGCATTGGTGAAAATTCTTAACTCATTGGATCAGCAAACGCAGTCCAATGTGCTCAACTACTTAGATTCTCAAGATCCTGAGCTAGCAGAGGAAGTGCGCAAGAAAATGTTCACCTTCGATGATCTCATCCTTCTTGATGATAGGGCTGTTCAGCGTATTCTCAGAGAAGTTGATACCAAGGATTTAGCTTTGGCTCTTAAGGGTGCTTCAGAACAAGTTAAAGAAAAAATGTTCAAGAACATGTCTCAGAGAGCTCGGGAAATGCTTCAAGAAGAGATGGATTTCATGGGCCCTGTGCGGTTGAGGCAAGTGGAGGAAGCTCAATCGAAGATTATCACCGTGGTAAGGCGATTGGAAGAGGCTGGCGAGATCATCATCTTCCGAGGTGGTGAGGAAATTGTCACGTAAACTCTACCGCTTGGAGAAGCCTTCGCAGGAAGATATTTTGGGTTTTAGAAGGGGTTATTTACGAGGCTACAAAGAGGGTTACGAACGTGGGTACAAAGAGGGTTTCGATAACGGATTCAAGGAGCTTTATGAGATAAAGGAACAGTGGGAGAAGAATCTACAAGAATATATTGGGCAGCTTTCTACCTTGGTCTCCAGACTAAATGAAGAGAAAGAACGCTTGCAAAAGGAGTATGAA
>DMVM01000080.1 GCA_003476705.1 Coprothermobacter sp. | reverse complement strand
AATAATTTGTGGAGAGCTGTAGTAGTCGGCTTGGTGGTGGCGCTGGTGGCGGCCGTGGTTTCCACTCCGCTAAACGTCATATTTTGGGGTGGACAAACGGGAAACGTGTGGGGAGATGCTCTGTATGCCTATCTCATCGCACATGGTGTCCCTGTTTGGCTTTCCTCCTTCTTGGATGAGCTAGTGGTGGATTTGCCTGATAAGGTGGCCACTGTAATCATCGCTTTTCTAATCTTTGCCAGCTTGCCTAAGCGTTTGATTCAGATGTATGAAGGAGAAGAAGAGGCTTTGGAGAAGCTTGACTGATTCTTGATGTATCATGGCTCGTGTTTTAAGTTTATATGTTGAAACGAACACATTTGTGCAGAGGCTTGATCCCATGGTCAAGCTTCTGTACATTCTCGTTGCAGTCTTAATATCCTTCATCATCCTACCTTTTAGGTGGGTTGGTGCTGCTTTTATTGTGTTAAGTTGCTTGGCGCTTCTATATGCCAGAGTGTTTGCAAGAGTAGTGCCACTTCTGGGTTTCAGTTTTCTCATACTTGTTTCCATTGTTATCATTCAAGGCTTATTCATGCCTGGTAATAAAACGCCCGCTATTAGCATTTTTGGGCTGACCTTTTACAAAGAAGGTCTGCTTTATGCCTTAACGCTGTGCATACGGGTTTTAGATGTTTTGCTTGCCTTCGCGTTATTGGTTCTTACTACCAGACCATCGGATCTAATTCAGTCCCTGGTGAAGAGGGGCTTATCTCCGCGGTTTGGTTATGTGCTGAGTTCGGCATTGCAGGTTATACCCCAAATGATGTCTCAAGTAGACAGTATTATGGATGCACAAAGATCCAGGGGATTGGAAACAGAGGGCAGCTTATGGGTCCGCTTAAAAGCTTTCTTGCCTCTAATTGGCCCAGTGGTAATGAGTTCTCTTCTGGAAACCAGAGAACGCGCCATGGCGCTGGAAGTTAGGGGCTTTAGTGCCTCTGGCAAGAAAACCTTTCTTTACGAAAGAGAATCTTCCACTTTAGATAGGGTCCTGCAGTGGGCTCTAATTGTCGTTCTCATTCTGTCTGTTGTATTGAGGTTTGTATTGGTATGAAAGCTGTTGTGGTGGAGAATCTTAAGTACCGCTATCCTTCTACGGAGCGCCTGGCACTCAGCGGTGTAAGTTTTGAAGTGGAGCAAGGTGAGTTCATAGGCATAATCGGCAAGAACCTTGCTGGGAAATCTACTTTGTGTGAAGCTTTGGTTGGATTAGTACCTCATTTCTATAAAGGTGCCTACGGTGGTCGCGTCGTAGTGGATGGCGTGGAGGTACTCAGCAGTAGTGTGAGCGAGCTGGCACGTCATATCGGTATAGTGTTTCAAAACCCTTTCACTCAGATCACAGCTGCAAAACTTACGGTGTATGAGGAAGTGGCCTTTGGTTTGGAGAACTTGGGTTTCCAGCGCGAAGAGATGGTTAAGAGAATTGATTATGCGCTAAAACTGCTGGGTCTTTACGCGTATAAAGACAGAAATCCTTTTGAACTTTCAGGTGGTCAAATGCAGCGATTGGCCATAGCAAGTATCATCGCCATGAAGCCCAGTATTATTGTTTTGGACGAGCCCACATCGCAGCTGGACCCTTTAGGCTCGGAGGAAGTTTTCAGAGCGGTGCAAAGTTTGAGTAAAGAAGGCATAACCATAATCATGGTTGAACAAAAAATGGAGAAGATTGCGCAGTATGCAGACAAGATCATTCTCATGAACGAGGGCCATTTAGTGGACTTTGGCGCACCAGAAGAGGTGTTTTCGCGTCCGGACCTTGAAAGTTATGGTGTGGAACCACCTGTGTTCACGACTATTGCCAAAAGTTTGGGCATAAAGGATAATAAAACCGGTTTGTACCCGGTCACTTTGGAACAAGTGCGGAGGCTAATGATTGGTGAATCTCATAGAAGTTAACAATGTAAGCTTTGCTTACACAGAAGGAGTACCTGTTCTAAAGAATGTGACCTTTTCCTTGAATAATGGCAGTGTGGCTATTATTGGACAGAACGGATCTGGTAAGACCACTTTGGTCAAGCTCCTAAAGGCACTCCTTAAGCCAACCAGCGGAGACATTCTTATCAATGGCATCAACACGAAGGAGACTACAGCTGCTAAATTGGCTAGAACTGTGGGACTGGTGTTCCAAAATCCTAATGACCAAATATTCAAGAACAAAGTTCTGGACGAAGTCATGTTTGGTCCGCTTAATATTGGTCAAAGCATGGAGGAAGCGAGGGAAAATGCCATCAATGCTTTGGAAACTGTTTCATTGGTGGATAAAAAAGAGGAAAACCCATACGACCTTAGTCTATCGGAGAGAAAATTGGTGAGCATTGCATCCATATTGTCCATGGATACGGACATAGTCATTCTTGATGAGCCCACCATTGCACAAGATTACTTGGGTAAAGCGAAGATCAGGAGTATCGTTCACGAGTTGGTGCGGAGGGGAAAACTGGTTATCACCATTACGCACGATATGGATTTTGTGGGCGAGTGTTTCCAAAGAGTCATTGTGCTTAGTGAGGGACAGCTTTTGCTGGATGGTCCCGCACGTGAAGTTTTCTCAAAAGAGGACGTGCTAAGGACTGCAAATTTAGAGCCTCCTTACGTGACACAGCTCAGCAAAACAATGGGTTATCAAGGTGTGTTACTAAGCGTTGAAGAATTCGTGGTTTATTACCACAGCAGTGTCGAGAACTTGGAACGAAGGTCATAATGCCGAAACAAAACTGTTAATGTTGTTTGTTGGTAATACCTATGCAGGTTGTTTGCTTAGTAGTTAGGGTCTTGAAGCTTGACGGAGTATGATGTCCAAGAAAAAAGCTTGGGACGTGTATCCTCAAAAACGGTAAGCTTATCTAAGCCAACCAATCTAAGCAATTGCTCCGCACGATCAAAGTTTCTGCCAATGGCTTCCAACTTATGGGCATCACTACCCACAGTCACCATGTAGCCACCTAAGTTTGTATACTGCTGTAAAATCCATTGCATGATTTTGAAGTTCTCTGACTTATCTAAACGAGCTGTGTTCAGTTCTAAGGCCTTTCTTCGTTTTATTAGCGTCCTCAATACTTTTTCTAGCAAATCGGCATTCTGTACGTAGTCTTGCAGTGTAAAAGCTGTGTACCGCGCTGGATAGTCCAAATGTGCTAGTACTTGATACTGCTCCATGCGAGTTACGCAGAAAAGTGTTTCTTCAAGGTACGCTTTTATAAACGATACGCTATCCAGATGTAGCGGTGGTTTCGCCACGTTTATTTTGCTAAAGACGTGTATGGAGAGTAAAATCACGTCAAACTTATGAGGTGCAATAAGTGATTCTGTTTCCCGAAGATTATCCTTGTTCACACCGGCTTCAAGCCCTTTTAGGATTTTCATAGCGGGGAAGTTACAACCTGTGTATTCAATGTCAGCTAAGTACCGGTCCAAGTCTTTTACACCTTCATCGCCAGAAGGGTCGTGAAGGTCTAAGTGATCGGTTATGGCTATGTGAGTCAAATTTGTCGCAGCACATTCTGAGAAAATGTGAGACAAAGGTTCCTGCCCATCTGGTGACCATAGGGAATGGAGGTGCAAATCAGTGGAAATCATTTCACAGAGATTTCCTTTGTTACAATTCTGACGTTGTACATGTTGTCACTAGCTGCCACCTGTATAACGTAATTTCCCGGTTCCAGGTGAGCAGAAACTGTTACAGGTCCATCGTACTTTTTATCTTCAGGGGTAGCATAGAGATTCTTTTCAAGGTAAGTTCCATTTGGCTGCGGTATCAACGCAGAAACAGTTATCTTGGTGGGTTTAGAGTAGGGTCCGTCAGTGGCAGTTACCGTGAAAGAGAATGTTGGCGTCACTACTGAAGGTAAATCAAATGTTACCTGGGGCGGTGCATTAAGTACGATTTCAGTAGTGCCACCAGACTCCTCCAATATTCCAAAGAATGTGGCTACCTTGGCTGCAGCCGTTGCCACTAGCAGTGTATCTTTGAGCTGTCCACCATTTTCCAATGCACATGCACTAAAATCGACGCTTGTTCTTATGTTAGACATGGACATGTTGACGGGTGTCCACTCTTCTCCTGTTGAGGTTTGGGTTTCACTGCTCAGGGTGTACTTTACCCCCAGCTCTGAAGGTAAACCGCCTTGAAACAGTATCCAGCTGCGAGTATTGTCTCTTTGAACGGCGTAGCTCATGTCCACACATTTGTTTTCATCGTCCACGTTTATATAGTTTCTTTCTTCATCCTCTGCTGGCTCCACATCGTTTAGTATTTTCAGGTTCAAAGCGTAATTGGCTGGTAAGCGATCTTCTGAAGCAAAGAGTAAAGGTATGAGGTGAGCATATGAAATGAAGAACAGCGCAGCTATTACCAAGATTACGATGGCAATGCGCGCCCATAGTTGCAATCCTTTTTGTTGCTTAGATTTGTTTTTCTTGCTTTGTTGCTGCTGTCTTTTTGGTTTCTTCGAGCTCATAGCACTTAAATTATTATACCAGAGCACCAACCAGCCAAGCCAAGAAAATCTGGATAAGTAAAGCCGGGAGATAATTTCCCACCTTTATCTCCTTAACGCCCAACATTCTTAGCCCTATCATGGCAACCAAAAGGTTGCCAACAGCAGAGAAATCGTTTACATACATGGGCAACTGCAAAAAGGACAATTGTGCACTGAACAGCGCAATAGCTCCTTGGACAATCAACACTGCGAGAGCGCTTAGAAATACACCCATCCCGTAGGCTGCTGATAGAGCGGCAGCGGAAAAACCATCCATCACTGATTTTAAAAAGAGAATGCTGTAATCTTTCATAAGTCCAGCATTGATACTGCCGATTATGGTCATTGGACCTACCACAAAGAGCGTAGTAGCGTAGACAAAGCCTTCAGTTATCTGTTGTCCTTGGAACCTTTGTTGCAGCGACTGGGTAAGGCGACCCAAATGCCCTTCAATGTCCATGGCTGCACCAATTAGACCA
Source organism: Coprothermobacter sp. (assembly GCA_003476705.1). Lineage (GTDB taxonomy): Bacteria > Coprothermobacterota > Coprothermobacteria > Coprothermobacterales > Coprothermobacteraceae > Coprothermobacter. Next base: position 760 of record DMVM01000080.1, on the reverse strand, counting down.
CCCACTAATAGGGAGATGAGTACAATGGCTGGACTGTTCATGTCTTTTATGCCGTATATTCCCAGCGCAAGCACCAAGACACCCACAGATTCGGTTATGACATGCCGATATGTCTGCAGCGGCTTTATGAAAACCAAGCCTGCAAAAGCACCGGCCAAAACAGCGAGTGTATTCACATAGACACCTAGCATGGTTGTTAACCAATATTCTAACAGCATAACAGCATCTGAAATGGAAAAATTTCACAGCCGGAGTTAGAATGTTTCTAGATAATATGGGAGGTGCGTAGTGTATGGCCATTTGGAAATGCAGCGTTTGCGGCTACGAAAAAGAAGGCAAGTGCAAACCTAAAAAATGCCCAGAATGCGGCAGTAGTGGTAGCTTTGAGAAAAAGGAGGGCTAGAGCTTTTCTAAGAACTCTTCAGTAGCTTCCCGGTACAGCTCTTGGTCAAAAACTCCTAACTCGGCTTTCAATACGGCTTCAATATCGTCCACACCCATTGATTTGCTGAGGATGATGGTTTCTGCTAGTAGAATGTCAAGATTGTTTTGTTTTTCTTTGTAAGTACGAGCTTTCAAAAAGTTGGACATTTGCCGATTCTGTAGTGGCATAACGGGTCTGAATGGAGAGGCAGCTTGACTGGGACGCCAGCTGGTTTCAAAATCAGTATTTAACCTGCTGTTGAGAAAATAAGCTAGTATGTCAGCGCCAGAGGGGTCCTTAGCCAGTTCGGTACCATAAATGTGGTGAGCCCAACCT
>DMVM01000148.1 GCA_003476705.1 Coprothermobacter sp. | reverse complement strand
CATGCAAGGGCTGTGGCGTTTGCGCGGAGGTATGCCCGGTCAAGGTAATCGACATGGTGAAGGAGGAACGATAACCATGAAGGTAGCTTTAGAAACCAACCAACTCATTGCCTTGGCAATGAAACAGATCGAGCCACATGTGGTTGCAGCGTATCCTATCACTCCTTCCACTGAAGTTGTTCAAGAGTTTTCTCAATATGTAGCTAATGGTGATGTTAAGACAGAGTTTGTGCCCGTAGAGAGCGAGCACTCTGCAATGTCCGCATGCTTAGCGGCATCTCTTTCAGGTGCTCGTGTGATGACCGCAACGGCTTCTCAGGGTTTGGCTTTCATGTGGGAGATGCTTCACATTGCTGCAGCTTCCAGGGCGCCCATTGTCACCATAGTGGCTAACCGTGCACTAAGTGCGCCTATTAACATTCATGGGGATCATGCTGATGCCATGGGTGCAAGGGACACTGGATGGCTACAACTTTGGGCTGAAACTGCTCAGGAAGCTTACGATAACACCATCCAGGCCATAAAAATCGCTGAGGATCCAAGAGTTCGCTTTCCCATGTTAGTGAACTATGATGGTTTCACTACTTCCCATGCTGTGGAAACCGTAGAGATTCTTGACGATGAACAAGTTAGGAGCTTTTTAGATTCTGCTCCAAAGCCAAAATACAGCCTACTGGATACTGAGCATCCTGCCAGTTTTGGCGTGTTGGCTCTGCAGGACTACTACGTGGAGTTTAGGAGAGCTCAAGCAGAGGCTTACAAGAATGTGAAGGACGTCGTTTTGGAAGTGGCTGAGGATTATGCTAAGCTTACAGGTCGTAAATATGGCATACTAGAGGAGTACAAGCTGGACGATGCAGAAGTTGTCTTAATTGCCATGAACAGCGCCGCTGGTACTGCCAAAGAGACCGTGGATTTGCTACGCAGTCAAGGAAAGAAAGTGGGAGTATTAAAGATAAGGTTGTTCAGACCATTCCCTGTGGAGGAAATTCGTTCAGCTCTTAGTAATGCAAAGTCAGTTGTTGTCATGGACAGGGCACATACGTATGGTGGTCCATCAGGCCCCTTATTTGAGGAGATAGCGACTGCTCTGGTTAACGAATCAAAGAAGCCCTTGCTTGGCAACGTAATTGCCGGTTTGGGAGGAAGAGATATTACCATGGAAGACATTGAGCAGGTTTTCGAGCTTGGCTACAAGGCTTTGGAGAAAGGTAACTTTGAGCCTTTGGTTAGCTGGGTCGGAGTAAGGGAGTGATGAGAATATGGCGGTGATAAATATAAAAAGCCTCACTGATGTGGAGCCGCGTTTCGTAGGCGGGCATCGTTTGTGCGCTGGCTGCAATGAAGGGACCATTGTTCGCCAAGTTTTACTAGCAGCGCACGAGTACGAAGTGGTAGTACTAAATGCCACTGGCTGCTTAGAAGTAACCACTTCTGTTTATCCTTACAGTTCTTGGAATGTACCTTGGCTTCACGAAGCTTTTGAAAACGTGGCGGCTGCAGCCGGTGGTGCTGAGGCTGCATACAAAGCGCTCAAGCGTTTCGGTGAGATTCCTGAAGATAAGCAGATAAAGTTCATAGCTTTTGCTGGTGACGGTGGGACCTATGACATTGGATTGCAAGCCTTATCTGGAGCGTTGGAAAGAGGTCACAGTTTCCTTTATGTTCTTCTAGATAACGAAGCCTATATGAATACGGGAATTCAAAGATCCTCTTCAACTCCTCAGTTCGCATGGACAACTACTTCTCCTGTGGGAAATGTGAGCTCTGGAAAAGTACAGCCTAAGAAAAACATTGTGGAAATTGTTGCTGCTCACGGTGTACCTTATGTGGCTACTGCATCACCCAGTCACTATGTGGACTTAATGACCAAAGTGCAAAAAGCGTTAAGTTACGATGGGCCCACGTTCTTGGCAGTTTACTCTAACTGCAACAGGGGACATAGAAATGATACGGCTCTTTCCGTAAAAGTAGCTAGGATGGCTGTGGAAACGAACTACTGGCCTCTTTACGAGATTGAAGACGGCAAATACAAAATAACCTACAAACCTCGTAAGCCGCAGCCAATTGAAGAGTGGCTGAAGCTCCAAGGTCGTTTCTCGCATCTGATGAAACCCGACAATCAGGATAAGGTTAAAGAACTTCAGGAGTGGGTCAATAGCAAGTGGGAACTGCTTCAAAAGAAAGAAGAATTTAGTAAAACTTTGTAGTAGCGTTGAAAAGATAGCTTTAGCAGTAGAAAGGAGGAGCCTTCTTCTAAAGAGGCCCCTCTCTTTTATTAAGTGGACATTCCTCACAACGTGGTCTCTTCTTGCAATAGTTCTTACCTACTTCCACGAACGCAGCGTGAACCCTTTTTAGAATGCCCACGTTGGTAGCATCTTGGCCCAAAGTAGTTATTAGTAGCTGTTTTATTTGCTCGTAGCTAAATGGTCCATTTGCTAAGCCACAGCTTTTCAGTACACGATACGTGTATGCGTCAACTACCATTTCAGGTTTACCTAGTGCGTACAGCAAAATGCTGTCTGCTGTTTCTGGCCCAATGCCCTTTAGGTTCAAAAGTTCCTCACGTGGGGGCTGTGGGTTCTTTATCATGAGCGCGGCTAAGTTCTTCAGCGTGGCGGCTTTTCTTCTATAAAAGCCTGCGGGGCTTATTACAGTTTCTAAATCTTTAGACTCGAGAATGCTCTCCCAGTTGTTTATGCCTGACTCTTTAAGGCGCTTCATGGCTTTTGATACGTTGTTCCAACTGGTATTCTGGGTTAGTACTGCAGACACTGCAATGTCAAAAACAGAACTTCCGGGCCACCAATCAGGGTCCGACTGAAAAGCTAAGAGGAGCGTTATGAGTGTATGCAATTTTTCGTTCATATAGTGTTAGAATGATACTATCAGCTTAAAGTAATCTTAACACAAACAGGAGGAGACGCGCATGGCACACTTAGCGGAAAGGCTTAACAACTTAGGTAGCGAAGGGGCTTTTGAAGTGTTGGCAAAGACGAAGGTGCTTGAAGCCCAGGGGAAGAAGATAGCACATTTTGAAATAGGCGAGCCTGATTTCGACACACCAGAAAACATAAAGAAGGCTGCCTATGAAGCTTTGGAAAAGGGCTACACCCACTACGTTCCTTCTTTGGGTGTTCCTGAAGCCAGAGAAG
>DMVM01000059.1:6144-8244 GCA_003476705.1 Coprothermobacter sp. | reverse complement strand
CCACTAAGAGTGTTGGGCTGGGTTTGTTTATAGCTAAGAAAGCATGCGAATTAAACAACTTAACCCTTGATTACAAGCCGAACGTACCCCACGGCGCCATCTTTACCATTTCTTTACCAATAGTTCCTAGAATGTAGTTAGTTACACAAATAAAGGAGGGAAATACATGAGAAGAAGGTACGTTAGCGTTGTAGGGTTTATACTTGTAGCAGCGCTGCTTTTAGCAGGATGTACTACACAACCTGAGAATGCTGGGAATACAGAAAGTAAAAGCATCGTGATAAAGGGCTCAGACACAGAGGTAAACATGGTGCAAGCGCTCGCAGAAGAATTTCGTAAACAACATCCAGACATAACCATTTCTGTTTCCGGAGGTGGAAGCGGCTCAGGTATAGCTGCTTTAATCAACGGTGAAATAGACATTGCAAATTCCTCTAGAGAGATTTCTCAGGAAGAACTAGATCAGGCAAAAGCAAATAACATTGAAATAGGAACATTCATTGACGCAAGAGATGGCATAACTGTTATTGTCCACCCGAATAACCCTGTTGAGAAACTCACTTTGGATCAAATTGGGAAAATATATCGCGGAGAAATAACGAACTGGAAAGAAGTCGGTGGAAAAGACATGCCGATAACATTGTATGGACGCCAGAGCAACAGTGGTACATTCACATTTTTCAGGGATGTAGCTGTCAAAGGAGATTATGCCTCTAGCATGAGATCCATGAACGGTAACAGCGATATTATAAATGCTGTAGCTCAGGATGAAACGGCCATAGGATACGTAGGTGTGGGATACTTCAAACAGGCTCAGAACCAAGTAAAACAAGTTTTGGTTTCCACTGATGGCAACAACTACTATAGCTCCACTGACCTTCAAGCTATTGATCAAAAACTATATCCGTTGGCCAGACCATTGTACCAGTATGTTAAAATGCCCCTAACACAGGCTGTAAAAGATTTCCTAGCCTTTGAAATTAGCGAGGAAGGTCAAGCCATTGTGGAAGAAAACGGATTCTACCCCATTGGACCTGAGGAGAGAGCTATCAGTGAGGCATTACTCAACAAATAGTCGTGCGGAAAAAGTATTCAGATTTGCCAGCACCGCGGCTGCGGTGCTGGCAAGTTTTACTGTAGCCCTCATAATCTTCTTTATGTGCATACCAGCACTTAAGGCCTTAAGCCAAGTCCCTTTAAGCGCTTTTTTTAGTACTACATGGAATCCCAGAGGCTATTCAGGAAGCAGTTGGGGCATTCTTCCCTTCATAGCCGGGTCCCTTTGGACCACCGTGATTGCCTTGGTAATATCTGTGCCAATCTCATTCTTGGCAGCTGTTTTTTCCAGCCAGTTCATGTCGAAAGCGCTACGCTCTGCTACAGATGTATTCTTTAGTCTATTAGCTGGAATCCCGTCTGTAATCATGGGATTTCTCGCACTGACGGTTATTGCCCCACTAATCGCTAGAGTATTCCACCTTAGTAGCGGCTTAACGATGCTCAACGGCGGAATAACGTTGGCCATTATGGTCTTACCTACCATGGTAAGTGTATTAAGCGATGCTTTCCAAAACATCCCTGAAATTTACAAAGAAGGGGCTTTAGCGCTTGGAGCTTCTAAATGGCAGGCTGCCATAGGAGTTTTGTTTCAATTTGTTAAACCCGCTTTTATTTCCAGCGTTTTACTTAGTTTTGGCAGAGCCATTGGTGAAACAATGGCAGTGATTATGGCTGTTGGGAACGTCGCAATGATACCTAAAAGTCCCCTACAGCCTGGCGAGACAATGACAGGTGTGCTGGCCATAGAAATGCCTGAAACCGTAGCCGGCTCAACACACTACAATGTTTTGTTTTTAATTGGTTTGATCCTTCTCTTCATTGCACTTCTGGTAAACTATCTTTCTGGTCTCATAACGTCTAAAGTCAGGGTGAAGATCCAATGAGAAAGACATCAGATTCAGCCTGGGTTGTAATTAGCGGAGTTGCATATTTTTCGGCAGTCATTTTTGTTATTTGGGTCGCTGTTCACCTTTACATACTTTCAGAAGGAAAGCTGTCTTTAGAGTTTCTGTTTACCAACCCCACTAATGGTATGACAGC
>DMVM01000059.1:0-6134 GCA_003476705.1 Coprothermobacter sp. | reverse complement strand
TATTTCGCCGAATTTGCACCTGATAACACTCTGACACGCTTGCTTAGAAATTCAATAAGGACATTAAGCGGCGTGCCCGCCATTGTATTTGGTTTGTTCGGCCTAGCTTTCTTCGTCCGTCTTATGAACTTAAGACTTTCTCTTTTATCTTCAGCGCTTACACTTTCCGTGATGAATCTGCCTGTAATCATTACCACAACCGAAGAAGCGCTACGCCTGGTTCCCAACGCCCAGAAAGAGGCAGCAATAGCATTGGGTGCAAATGCTTGGGAGGTTTGGAAAGACGTTTCATTTAAGTACGCCTCAGGCGGTATGCTTTCTGGCCTCTTTTTAGCATTGAGCAGGGCACTCGGCGAAACAGCGCCCATACTTTTAACTGGAGTGGTGTTTTATCAACCCACTGTGACTCTTGACCCGACCAAGAGCTTTATGGCACTGCCATATCACATCTTTATTTTGGCAACACAGCACAGCAAATTTGCTGAAGTTTTGCCTATTGCTGCTGCTTCTGGGTTTGTTTTGCTCATCATAGTTTTACTGATTAGAATACTTGCTTACATTTACAGTAGGAGGATTCAACGATGGCTTTGAAAATTGACGCGCGCGACGTAAGTGTTTATTTCGGAGACGCCCAAATACTGCACAACATAAACTTGGGCATAGAGGAAAAAGCAGTAACTGCCATTATAGGCCCCTCAGGATGCGGGAAAACCACATTCCTTAGAACACTGAATAGGTTAAACGACCTATCTCCAGACTTTAGGATGGAAGGTAAAATCCTTTTAGGCGGAGAAAACATCTACCAGACGGACCCCATTATGCTGAGACGCCGCGTGGGTATGGTCTTTCAAAAACCAAACCCCTTCCCTATGAGCATTTTCGACAACGTGGCTTATGGTCTTCGCTTACAGGGCATAAAGGATAAGCGCCTCTTGCAAGAGAAGGTCAAAACAGCCTTAATAGCAGCTGGATTATGGGAGGAAGTACAAAACAGACTAAGCAGTAACGCCTTCGATTTGTCAGGAGGACAGCAACAACGACTGTGTATTGCAAGAGCCATTGCTGTGGACCCTGAAGTCTTACTGATGGACGAACCAACCAGTGCTCTGGATCCGGCAGCTACATCACGAGTAGAAGAACTCATCCTAGGATTAAAGAAAAACTATACCATAGTTCTAGTTACTCATAACATGTACCAAGCAGCTCGTGTTTCCGACTTTACGGCCTTTCTCTTAAGTGGTTACCTAGTAGAATTCAACAAGACAGACATCATTTTCACGAATCCTAAAGACGAAAGAACTCAAAGATATGTAACAGGTAAATTCGGGTAGGAGGCTGATTGCCATGCTAAATGAAAGAGTATCAGAGATAAACAGTTTACTTTCTGAGATGGGAGGATTAGTTGAAGACGCCATAGTAAAGGCAATAAGAACTATGGCGGAGAAAGATCCTACCGATGCTGATCAAATTATAGAGGATTTGGAGCCACGGATAAACGAACTAGAAAAGCGCATAGATGAAGAATGTTTAATAACCTTAGCCAGATATCAACCTGTCGCCCACGATCTTAGGCGCGTCGTAGCAGTACTGAAAATTGACAAGGATTTAGAGCGCATGGGAGATCATTGTGAGAACATTGCTCGGCGGGCAAAAGAGATCATAAAAGAGCCCCTGTTGAAGCCTCTCATCGATTTACCACGCATGGCTGAAACAGCTCAGGAAATCACTAAGGAAGCTCTGGATAGCTTCTTTAAAGAAGACACACATCTTGCAAGACAAGCCATCGAGAAAGATGTCTTAGTGGATCAGCTCCAGGAGCAAATAATTAGGGAGCTTATGTCATACGTATTGGCAGACCCAAGAAACATAAACAAAGCACTAGACCTCATATTCACAAGCAAGGATCTGGAACGCATTTCCGATTTGGCCACCAACATTGCTGAAGAAACCTTCTTCCTAGTAGAAGGCAGTGACATAAGACACATGGGTCCAAAAGACCAAAGAAAAAATGAGAGTCTGTAGAACTGACTTTTTTAGAGAATGACTATCTCCGGCTCCAGCCAAATGCCAAAACGGTTGTAAACCCGTGCTTGTCCCAATTTAATAAGACTTAAAACGTCCTCTCGGGTAGCATTTCCTAAGTTTATTATGAAGTTGGCGTGTTTCGTAGAAAACATGGCGTCTCCTATGCGGTAGCCAGCCAACCCGACTTCTGTCAGAAGTTCCCAAGCCTTGTATTCCTTTGAATTTTTGAAAGTACTGCCTAAGCTTGGATATTCGACTGGATGTCTTCTCTTTCTGTATTCAATATTGCTTAGAATCTGCGACCTAACATCTTGCTTATCTTGAAGTTTGTAGTAGAGAAAAGCGTCAACAACAAACTTTACACCAAGCTTATCTAAATGGCTGTTACGGTATTCAGCATCCACATCGCCAGGCTTTAGCCATATTACTTCTCCTGTGGAAGTAACAGCTCTAATTCGGTAAATCTGGTTCCAAACATGCCTGCCAAAGGCACCTCCATTCATCCATACCAGTCCACCTAAGGTGCCCGGAATACCTGCCATAAAATCTAGCCCACCTAAGCCTTCTTCCATGGCATACTGAAGCAAATCACTGAGCCTTGTTCCACTAGATACATGAACCAATCCCTCACTGTACTCGATAACTGGTTCATGGTCAACATTTAAAAACGCTTCTTCCAGCTTATTAGGAAGAAGCAGCTTTGAGCAATTGCCTAAAATCACCTTGTTTACCACGAAGCTGGGGTTATCCAGAATCTCCAGCGAGTGGTCTACGGACCAAACCCATGATTCTGGACCAATCTTTATGTGTGAAAACTCCTTAAGGTTTATCTCCGTTCTTGTTATGGCCATGTAGAATATTCTACATGGTTCCGAGTGTATCTAATGTTAGAATTATATTATGAAGAAAATCCTGATTTCCTTTTTTTTCGCGTTTTTACTGATGATGCAACCTGTTACGGCGCAACCACTAGTCCACCTGGCCTTTTTGATCATACCAGAGACTAGTACTGTTACTGTTACTGTTACTGCGACTACGAATATGAATATGAATACGAACAATACTCCCCTACCACCTCCCTCGGGCGTAATATTCGCCGATCAGAGCAAGCCTTTCACCATTACGGTGGATGATGGATACTCCCGTCCAGCCTTAAAGAAGCTAATCACCCTTAAGAAACAATATGGCGCGTCTTTTACCTGTTTGTTATTCCCGTATGGAGCGGCTCTGAAAGACAACGAAGATCTCTTTGCGCAACTGATTGACTTAGGGTGCGAGGTACACAACCACACATATCATCATATTTACTTTCGACACACTACTGCCGAGCAGCAAAAAGAAGAGATCCTATCCGCTGACCATGTAATAGAACATGTTTATAAACTTGCCAACCAAAGAAGACCTAACATCAGGTATTTCAGACCATCGGGCGGATTTCTATGACCTAAATACCATAAGGATTTGCAAGGAAAACGGTTATAAAATCATGCTCTGGAACGTCATAACAGAACCAAACGGTAAGAACTTGTCAGTTGATGAACGAGCAAGGTATATTTACAGCGTCCCAAAGGGGAGTATCATACTATTACACTCCACAGAGCGGGACATGGACGCGTTAAGCAAAGCACTGCCCGTATTACTTAAACACCATGGAATACCAGCCCACTGATAGCACTGATCTGCTTATTGTTGGTGCCAGCTTTAGCGGGTTAACCTTGGCTTACTCAGTGCACAACCCAGGCCTAAGGTCACTCATAGTCGAGAAGAAACGCCGTTTATGGAGCCCGTCCACGGGTCTAATTACACCTCCCACCCTAAAGCTGCTTGAACAAGTGTTTCCCTTTGACATACCGATTAGAAAGGCTTTCACCTCTATGAAAGTGATTTTTAGGGATGTTGGAGAAGTGCTGCTAAGTTCAAGAGAACCTTTCTTGTTCTTGCTAGATAAGGATTCTTTCTTCTCGGCAGCCGAGGAGCATTTGCCTTCTTCTTTTACATTGGCTTTGGGATGCTCTTTTGTGAAAACCGAAAACAAGACTGCCAAAGTCCAAACACATTATAGAGAGACGAGCATACGTTATAATTTGTTGGTTGGTGCCGATGGCGCACTATCTAAAGTAGCAAAATCGACTGGATTGCCGCTAGTTAAAGAGTGGTTATACGGCTATGAATGGAAGATTAGCCAACCAGTACCCGATGACTTTATAACCTTCGTAGTCGACCCTACCGTTTCGAGAGCTTATGGTATATGGATGTTTCCAGCAAATGGGGGTGTAAGGATAGGCTTAGCATCCAAAAAACCTGTCAGAAGAATAGATGCTCAAAGCATAATGAAACAGTATTTTTCCTTTGACGGCCCTTTGCTCGATTACAAAGGAGGGGCAATTCCTATCTCCGGACCAGTTAAAACACCTTTCAAAGAGGATGTCATCCTATTGGGTGATGCTGCAGGATTATGTGGACCATTCCTTGGCGATGGCATACAAACAGCTGTAAAATCAGGGATTGCAGCTGCTAAGGCTGTGGAGCAGGCAAATGCGGGATCTTCTTACGTGGAACTGCTAGAAAAAACCAAAGTAACTAAACATCTAAAACAACAAGCCTTGCTGAGAAGTATTTGGGATAAATTTGTGTCCAAGAACACTTTGAAACGCTTATACAAGTTTACTTTGCGAAATCAAGATCATCTATTGGACGATCTGATTACTATCAAAGAAGATCCCTCGAACTTTCTCAGGATAGCGAGAAAATTCTTTGGTTAGATTTTTTATGTTTCTCGGTTAAGGACCTTTGCCATAATACAGCATCATTGCAGCAACTGCAACATGAACAAAAAACGTATTCACGATTGATTGAATCCCACTCACCACATGTGAATTAAATAAGATATGCGCTACTGTCACGGGCTAATTTGTTAGAATAAAAACAAACATGGTAAACATAATTTTGTTTCTACTTTGTTTTTTGTGCGGTGCGGTGCCCTTCTCTTACCTTCTAGGATTGTTGTTCGGGAAAGACGTAAGAGATTTTGGCAAAGATCACAACCCAGGGCCTACCAACAGTTTCAAAGCGGGAGGGGCCGCATTAGGAATTCCGTCTTTAGTATTGGACTTCTTAAAGGGAGCTATTCCGGTATTCATGTTAACCAGCACATATAATCTTTCGCCTGTCGCATTTGTCCTTGTGTGTATCGCTCCCGTAGTTGGACACATATTCACTCCACTGCTTAAGTTTAAGGGCGGAAAAGGCGTAACAACTACCTTCGGGATATGGTCTGGTTTGATGCTGTGAGAAGTACCTGTTTTCTTGGGCTCTTTCTTTACTCTTTCTATAATTCTGAAGCACTTCTCGAAAGGCTCTACTAACGACAAACTAACTGTAGTAATTGCCTCTCTCATGTTACCCCTCATTGTTTTTCTTACATTTCACGATCTTAGGCTTTTTGCCCTAGCTTTGATAAATTCTATATTGCTTATTGCAGCTCAGTTCAGAGAAGTGTTTGGTATATGATGAGAGGCGTTTTCATATTTGTTCTGTATCAGTTATTGAACAGCATAGTAAACGGTTTCCTAATTAGAATCCCAAAACAGCAGGAAGACACCCTTGGCACACCAAGAGTTTCGGTTCTGGTCCCGGCTAGAAACGAAGAAGAAAACATTGGTCAATGCGTGCAATCACTTTTGATGCAGGATTACCCTAACTATGAAATCGTAGTATTGAATGACAGCTCAGAGGACGGAACAAGCACAGTGCTAAAAACCATAAACAGCGAAAAGCTTAAGGTCATAGAATCAAAAGATGTTCTCCCAGAGGGTTGGACTGGAAAGAATTGGGCTTGTTACAGGTTGTTTCTGAATTCTACGGGAGAGATCGTCATCTTTACCGACGCTGACACTATTCACTCTTCGAACATGATCAGTACAATGGTACAAGAGATGGAACGACGGAATCTGAGCTTCGCATCAGGGATACCAAGAGAACTCATCACGACCTTTGGTGAAAAAATTACCGTACCGTTCATGAACTACAGTATAGTTTCCATTTTCCCTATCTTTCTTAGCTACTTGTCACCAGTTTTCAACATGTTTAGTGTGGCTAATGGCCAGTTT
>DMVM01000067.1:2115-7118 GCA_003476705.1 Coprothermobacter sp. | reverse complement strand
GATCCAGTTCAAATCAGTTTCAGGCGATCTTGTGATAAACATGGCAGTTCTACCTCCAAGCAGAATTGAATTCAGCACATTGTCAGGTACCATAAAAGTGGGCCAGCGATTGCTAAAAGGGGTAAAAGGCTCAGTGGATACGGCTCCAAAACCTGTAGCAACGGTTAGAATCAATACGGTGAGTGGCTCTGCTACACTGCAAGCTGCCAGAGAAGAGCAACAAACCCCCGAAGACGTTGACTTGTTCGTCGATCTAATAAAGAGCAAAAAGGCCACGCCTGAGCAAGTCGCGGAGATGATGCGACTATTAGGTTTCGAAGACGAAACAATACAAAAAGTAATGCAAAGCTGATACAATAACAGCCAAGAAGCCAAAAGGAGCTGATACAATGCGCGACAAACTGGTGAAGCGTTTTCTTAAGTATGTATCATTCGATACCCAGTCAGACGAGAACAGTAACACTTACCCCAGTACGGCAAAACAGCTTGAACTAGCGAACTACTTAGTAGAAGAGCTAAAGACATTAGGACTTACAGACGCAGCCGTAGACCAATACGGCTATGTCACTGCGACACTGCCAGGTAATGTGCAAGGAAAAGATATACCCGTAATTGGGTTTCTAGCTCACATGGATACCAGTCCTGAATTCCCCGGTGCTAATGTAAAACCAAGGATTATTGAGAACTACGATGGACAATCGACCATCGAACTGGGCGCAGAGCGTGTCCTATCTCCTGAAGAATTCCCACATCTAAGAAACTATGCTGGTAAAACACTGATAACCACTGACGGAACGACGCTACTTGGTGCAGACGATAAAGCAGGTATAGCAGAAATAGTTACTGCGGTGGAGTATCTGCTTGAGCACCCCGAAATAGAACATGGCACCATAAAGGTAGGATTCACACCTGATGAAGAAGTAGGCCGAGGCGTAGACTATTTCGATGTAAAAAAGTTCGGCGCTGACTTTGCTTTTACCCTGGACGGCGGGGAATATGGAGAATTGAGCTACGAAACGTTCAACGCAGCCCAAGCTAAAGTGATTGTACACGGTAAGAGCATCCATCCTGGCGAGGCAAAGAACAAAATGAAAAACGCCATTCTCTTGGCAATGGATTACATAAATCAAATGCCGCCTGCTGAAGTACCTGCCCACACAGAGGGGTATGAGGGTTTCTATCATGTTTACCACATTGAAGGCAGTGTTGACCGCGCAGTTCTAACATGGATCATACGCGATCACCATAGGGACCGTTTCGAGGAAAGAAAGACATATATGGTAAACGCTGCCCAATGGATGAATAAGAAATACGGCGATGGTACCTTTGAAATAGATGTGAAAGACCAATACTACAACCTGTATGAAGTTCTAAAGGACAAACCAGTAATTATCGAGCTTGCGAAAAAAGCAATGAAAGAGGCAGGTATCGACCCTATTATTAGGCCCGTGAGAGGTGGAACCGATGGCTCACGCTTAACCTTCATGGGACTACCCACACCAAATTTGTTCACTGGGGGCCATAACTACCACGGTCCCTATGAATACATAGTTGTGGAATCCATGGAAAAAGCAGTGCAAGTGGTAGTTAACATTGTTAAACTGGCTGTACAAAGTGCCTAAAACATTAATTAAGTAATCAACATGAACTGGAGGAACCAAAGGACTTGCGTTCCTGGTTCCTCCCTTTTATTTCTCAATGTTCTTGTCTTTGTTGTCTTTTGATTTATCCTCTCTACGTTTCTTCTTCACTCCCATGATATGCTCAAGACGTTGCCTGTATTTGCTCTCCAATCCCTGATCAGATGGTAAGTAGTAGCGTTTCCCCAGCAAGTTGGGAGGTAGGCATTTCATATCTGCCACATGTTCTTCATAGTCGTGGCTGTACTTGTAATCCTTTCCGTATCCAACCTCTTTCATAAGTCTGGTAGGAGCATTTCTAAGATGCAATGGAACTGGTTCTGCCATGGTTTCCATAGCATCTTGTTTTGCCTTTTCATAGCCCACATACAAGCTGTTGGACTTCGGTGCTAACGAAAGGTAGACAACTGCTTGAGCCAGGTTTGCTGTACATTCAGGCATTCCAATGTAATTAGCTGCATCAAAAGCGGCCACTGCTTGCATGAGCGCGTTGGGGTCAGCCATGCCTACATCTTCAGAGGCAAAACGGACAATACGGCGTGCAACATACAAAGGGTCTTCTCCAGCTTCCAGCATACGAGCAAGCCAATACAGCGCAGCATCGGGATCACTATTGCGCATGGATTTGTGAAGCGCAGAGATGAGATTGTAGTGTTCTTCCCCTGCCTTGTCGTAAAGCAATGTCTTCTTCTGAAGAGCCTCACTGATAACCTCGTCACTAATCACCCTAATCCCTTCACTGTTGGGATCAGTGCCAAAGACAGCCATCTCCAATGTATTCAAGGCAATACGCGCATCGCCATCGGAATAAACAGCAATACGCATCAGTTGCTCATCTGTTATGACCACACGTTCATTGCCAAGCCCTCGCTCTTTATCAGCTAGTGCCCTGCTAAGTATGGTCTTGATATCCTCTACCTCCAAGGGCTCAAGGATTACCACCTTCGACCTGGACAACAGAGGACTTATGATTTCAAAAGAGGGATTCTCCGTAGTGGCACAAATGAGAACCACAGCTCCCTTCTCCACATAAGGGAGGAATGCATCCTGCTGCGTTTTGTTGAAATGATGTATTTCATCCACAAATATCACAGTTCTTCGTCCCATATTAAATTGAACTTCAGCGTCTTCCAGTACTTCCTTTATCTCTTTAATGCCTGAGGTAACAGCGCTAAACCGTAAAAAGCGTGCTTTCGTTGTATTGGCTATCACCATGGCAATAGAGGTTTTCCCAACTCCAGGCGGGCCCCATAATACCAAAGAGGTGAGCTTATCTTCTTCGATTAATTTGCGAAGCAGCGTTCCCTTTCCAAAAGCTTTATCCTGCCCCACTATTTCGTCTAGGGTACGTGGACGCATTCTCTCTGCTAAGGGAATCCATTTGCTACTAGGCTTGAAAAGTGAATCCTGAAACCTATTATCTGTCATTGCCTACTATCTCCATGGGTTTAACCCCATTAACCAGTCTTCCAATGCCTTCTATTTCTACCACCACTTCGTCTCCTGCACTTAAAGGACCTACTCCCGAAGGTGTTCCAGTGAGTATGATATCGCCAGCTTCCAGGGTCATTATCTTTGAAACGAAACTGACAAGATAGAATACATCGAAAATTAAGTCAGCTGTGTTTCCCTCTTGACGTACTTGCCCATTTACTAGCGTCCTGAGGCGAAGATTCATTGGGTCCACATCAGTTTCAATCCAGGGCCCCAAAGGCAAAAACGTATTAAATGACTTGGCTCTAGTCCACTGACCATCCTTGCTCTGAAGATCTCGTGCGGTAACATCATTTGCAATGGTGTAACCTAGCACATGTTTATGCGCTTCCTCTTCGCTTACCCAATACGTATGATCTTTAATGACTACTGCAAGCTCCCCTTCATAATCCACACGTTTTGATTGAGGGGGCAGCAAGATGTTGTCATTTGGCCCCATCACGGCCGTGCGCGGTTTTAGGAACAATGTAGGCTCTTCAGGGGGCTTTTCCCCCATTTCTTCTATGTGGCTTCTGTAATTGAGTCCAACACAAACGGCTTTACTTGGGATTATTGGCGCATCTAGATCTTCATAGCTGAACCTCTTCCAGTTCACACCATCTAAACCGAATACAGCTGCTTCTCCTTCTTCCCAAGAAAAACAAACGCTGCTCAGCCCTTTTAATCTTAGGAGTCGCATCGAGCTATCACTTCCTTTTTATATATTGTACTCGCATTTTTAACATGTGAATTCATGGAGCCAACTATGCATTTAACTAACAAAATGTGTGTGTTTATTCATACTTGATTCTGGTTATACTGTAAATGAGAACGGTGTTTTGGATGGTGAAAAATATGGCAAAGAAGAAAGCGGTAGTAGAAGTAAGAGGAATGTCTTGTGCTTCCTGCGTTAATACGGTCAAAACAGCCATTGCACATACCCCAGGTGTTATCAGTGTAGAGGTGAATTTAGCCACTGATCAAGCCTTTATCGAATATGAAGAAGAAAAGGTGGACTTAGTTGACATTGCCAAAAACGTGTCAAAGGTTGGTTATGCACTAGATATTGAGCAAGCAAAAACCAACGAGGAACTGCAGCGTATAAAAGAGCAATTCATTGCCTCAACGTTATTCATGGTTCCGGTAACCATTCTCATGGTCATGCACATGAGTGGCATCATGTTCCCAAACATGGAACTACTTCAGCTTATTCTTTCTGCTTTGGCTGTGGCCACAGCTGGTCAGGAGACCGTATCAAGAGCCTTCAAAGCTCTTTTCCACGGACAATGGACCATGGACGTGCTGGTAGCTTCTGGCGTTGTCATGGCAGCGCTATCTGGAGCTATAAGCTTAGTCTATCCATCGGTATACAGCTTTGCATCTGTGGGAGCAATGATATTGTTTTTTAATTTGCTAGGCAAATACTTAGAAAGCTCAGCAAAGAAACGTGCTGCAAAATCCATAAGGGCGTTATTGGACCTTAGGCCACAAACCGCACGCATTATTGTGGACGGTATAGAAGTAGAGGTACCTGTTCAACAATTAGACCCAGGAGACATCATGGTGGTAAAGCCTGGCGAGCGCATACCCACTGATGGTGTTGTTTTAGAGGGCGAATGCTACGTTGATGAGTCTATGATAAGTGGCGAGTCCATGCCAGTGCAAAAAAACATAGGTGATAGTGTCATTGGTGGAAGTATAAACCTGGGGAGCCCCATAAAGGTACAAGCAACAAAAGTTGGAGAAGACACATTTCTTAGCCACCTCATCGATTTAGTTCAGCAAGCGCAGGCTGCTCGCATGCCCATACAAGATACCCTGGATAAGGTTATAGCGATTTTTGTGCCTACTGTGATTTCCTTAGCGGTTTTCACCTTTATATTCTGGCTT
>DMVM01000067.1:0-2069 GCA_003476705.1 Coprothermobacter sp. | reverse complement strand
TGTCCATGCGCCTTGGGTTTAGCTACGCCCACAGCTGTCATAGTTGCTTCTGGCTTAGCAGCTAAGCACGGTGCTTACTTCAAAGATGGATCAGCTTTCCAGCGATTGGCATCTGTAAACACTGTTGTTTTCGACAAAACCGGTACGTTAACAACCGGTAAACCCACAGTGAGAAGAATAGTGGCGTTTGAAGAAAACGCGGAGCAGCTTATGTACAGTATGGCAAAGCAGTCACAACATCCGCTATCTAAAGCCATAGTTACTTACTTTGAAGAGAACAAAAAGATTGACTCAGCTCTACCAGCGGAGAATGTTAAAGAGACTCCAGGCTTGGGCGTTTTAGCAACATTCAAGGGCAGAATCTATTCACTAGGTAAGCCGAGAAGAATGGAAGACGTTCAACAGTTCATAAACCCAACAGATAGCACGGTAGCACTTTACGATGAAACTGATCAAGTATTAGCCGTTTGTGCACTTTCTGATCCTGTGAGGGAGGATGCTGCCGTAGCCATAGAAGAACTAAAAGCGATGGGTATCGAACCTGTACTTTTGAGCGGAGATAGAGAAGAAGTTGTAGAAGCCGTAGCTACTGCAGTTGGCATAAAAACGTTCAAAGGAAATGCACTACCAGAGGACAAACTAGACTTCATAAAACGTCTAAAGGCAGAACACCCCGAAAGTATCATAGCTATGGTAGGAGACGGAATAAACGACGCACCCGCTTTGAGACTTGCCGATGTCGGCATTGCCATGGGTAGCGGAACCGACGTAGCTATTGAATCTGGTGATGTAGTTATTTACAAGACCGACATAGGAACCATTGTAAAAACGGTGAAAATAGCCAAAGCCACGGCGAAAAAGATCTCACAAAATCTGTTCTGGGCATTCTTTTACAATCTCCTTGCTTTGCCCTTGGCAATGATGGGAGCTATCCATCCAGTAATAGCTGAAATGGCCATGGCCTTCAGTTCAGTAAATGTGGTAACCAACTCACTTAGGCTTAATCGTATTAAACTTTAGAGAAAGGAGGTGTACACAATTCTTATGAAGCACATTGACCCAGTTTGCGGCATGGTAGTAAAAGAGGAAACTGCAAAAGGCACTTATGAGTACAAGGGAACCACATATTACTTCTGTTCTGAGTCGTGCTTGAATGCTTTTAAAGCTGACCCAGAAAAGTACCTAAAAGAAGGACCCATGGGACACATGCCACACGAAGAAAAATAGGCTAAGCCATGGCTTTAAACAAAGTTAAAATCGGCATCATTGGTGGTATGGGTCCAGAAGCGACGCTGGACTTGTTTAGAAAGATTTTGCGGAATACGCCTGCTAAAAAAGACCAAGACCACCTACACCTAATCATTGACAATAATACGTCGATACCAGACAGGACCGACTACCTTCTGGGCAAGGGAGAAAACCCCTTGCCTTTTATTTTAGAGTCAGCACGCCTTTTGGAATCAGCAGGAGTAAATGCTATTTGTATGGCTTGCAACACTGCTCACGTTTTTGAAAGCGACATCAGAGCTCACATTCATGTAGACTTCATAAGCATCGTGGACAGCGTGCTAGATGAACTTAAGGGCACATTTCCACAAGCTAAATCGACAGGTTTAGCTGGTACCATGGGTATTTTTTCATCGCATCTGTACAGTGAACCGCTCATACAAAGCGGGTACAGGCTAATCCTACCCACAAATGAGTTACAAGAAGAGCTCATGAAGGTAATTTATTCCATAAAACAGGGATATATAAAAAAGGTTATTGACAAAGCAGAAGAACTTCTGCAGTGGTACGAAGATCAAGGGGCTGACGTACTCATAATGGCATGTACTGAACTGCCTTTAGTTTTAGACTACTTGATGCCAACCATTCCGGTGGTAGATTCCACTGAGGCGCTAGCGAAAAGTGTTGTTAGATACGCTTTAAAAGACTCTGTAAAATTACCCACTTAAAAGCGGTACACTAACATTTTGAGAACTTGTGGGCTTTATCTCTTTATAGGAATAAAACTTAAGGCAGGTAAACGAAGTTACCACAAATAAAAAAGGGGGACTTAGCACCAACCT